>DATNRE010000381.1:0-18334 GCA_036703685.1 Candidatus Obscuribacterales bacterium | reverse complement strand
GCAACAGAATTGGCTCAATAGATTGCTCCTCTCTATTGCTATATTAGCTATTACCCTCTCCACCTGGGCAATTACCCCGGTTGCTCATGCGTTTAATAATCCTGACCTACTTCCTCAGATTCAAACTCCGGTGATTGACCTAGCGGGAATTTTCACCGATATTCAGGAAAATCTATTGGCCAAGGATATCGAAGATTTTGAAACCCAAACCGGTTGGAAAGTTCGGGTATTAACTCAATTTGACCAAACCCCCGGTCGCGCCGTTAAGGACTATTGGGGACTCGATGATAAAAGCGTTTTGGTCGTCGCCGATGAACGGGGTGGCAATATCCTGAACTTTAGCGTCGGTCGTCAGGTTTACCCCTTTCTATCTCGGACATTCTGGGTGGAGTTACAAACTCGCTTCGGAAATCAATATTTTGTGAGAGAAAATGGCGAAGATCAATCCATCATCCAATCGATTGATACCATTCAAAGTTGTTTAATCCAAGGCGGTTGTCGCGTAGTTCCGGGGCTTCCTCCAGAACAATGGATTTTAACCCTCATTACTTCTGCTATCGGGGGTTTAATTTGTGGTGTGGCTAGTATCCCCCGCAAGTCGGGACAATTGATTTCCTGGCAGTGGGCGTTAATTTTCTCGCCGCTATGGGGAATTTTATTTATTGCCTTCGGAATTGGCCCGGTGATCTCCCGTACCCAAGAATGGCTTCCCCTTGTCCGCAATATTTCGGGGTTTTTAATTGGTTTCTTAGTAGCCTATCTGACTCCGATATTAAATCAGTCCTTCTCCCAGGAAGGTTGAGCAAGCAGGGGAGCACCGGGAGCACCGGAAGCACCGGGAGCCGGGGGAAATAATTTATCCTCCGCATTCCGAACCCTGATTTCTCGTCAAATCGACAACAACCTGATACACTAGGTGAGTTGTAATCTGGTTCCCCTAAGTAAACTTTATTTAGCCCCAGAACTTCAGTAATAATCGGCGAGTCACAATGGAATGGCATATTACCGATGCCCAGAGTTTAGGAATTATTGACGATGAAATTGGCGATCATGTCCTTTCGCCAGCCGAATATGAAATTGTGCGCCGGGTGGTTTATGCGACGGCGGATTTTGAGTATAAAAGTTTAGTGCGGTTTTCTGACCAAGCTTTACAAGGTGGGGCGGCGGCTTTGGCAGCCCGGACAACGATTGTGGTGGATGTCCCCATGGTACAGGTGGGGATTACTCCTCGAATTCTTTCGACTTTTGCTAATCCGGTTTATTGTTCCATGGAGGCGGTAACTCGACCGCAACGGGAAAAAACCCGCTCGGCTTGGGGAATTGAAACCTTAGCTAGGCGCTATCCAGAAGCGATTTTTGTGATCGGTCAGGAACAAACGGCCCTTTCTGGGATAGTCGATTTAATTGAGGCGGAGGAAATTAAGCCGGCTTTGGTGATTGCCACCCCTTCGGGTTTTGTTGGGGCTGATGTGGCTAAGTCTCGTTTGAATGATTCCATGGTGCCCCATATTCGGATTGATGGACGCAAGGGCAGTGCGGTAGTGGCCGTGGCTTTGGTGGATGCTTTGGTTGATCTGGCTTGGCAAGCCTATGGTCGAGAAGGGAATGGGAATTAATCAATTAATTTAAGCACAAACACACAAAGGGGTTGTACATACTAACCTGCCGATTCCCATATCATATTTTAGTGTTTTTGTCAAGGGGTGTTCGGAAAGGGTGGAATTTAGAAAGTTAATTATGGGGTTTTATTAGGGGTGTTTTTTGGGGAGTTTGGTTGATTTTTAGAGTTTTTATAGGGTTTGGGGCTTCTGATTTGGGGTATGGCTATAGAAATAGGGATCTTAGTCTATTTACTAAAACTCTAACATTCGCCACAAGTATTGTCAAGTCGTGAGCTTAATAGAAGTTTTTATCAATAATCGGGCTTTTGTTAAGAATTGTGAAATGGGGATAATTTTAAAATTTAAAATTATTCGGTTGTAGGTATTAGATTATTTAATCTATTTTGGGGGATTTTGAGGTTAGGGTTGATCATCATCATAAACCTGATCATAACCGTTTGCGGGTTGATAACGTTCAATAGCAGAAGTCTGGGGAGAAGCAGGTGCTTTTTTGGGACGACGGGACTGGAAACGATGACTAATTTCCTTGAAAATATCTCGACGGACGTAGGGATAGTCACTAATCCAAAGATTTTGACTGGGAATATAGATATCGGAAACTTCGTTAATTTCGCTTAAATCATCTAAATAAGACATCACAATCATTTGGGCAACTTGACCCCGACGTAAGCGTTTATGGTTGCGATTCAGGGGGGCTTGAACTAAGGTACTAAACCCGGTAGCATCTCCGATTTCTACATTAATTCTTCTTTCCAAGTTTTCAATAATAATGAGTTCTCCGCGCTTATTCACAGATTCCTGTTGTTCTGTGACCGCTTCACTAATATAAAAATCAAGAATTTTTCCCTGTAAAAATCCCGCATAGGGATATTTTCGATATTTAATATTCCGCCAACTTGCTTCCCAAACGGGCATCCATAACCAATATAAGGAGGAGATAATTCCAGCGATTAATACTAGAATTCTCAGGGTATCTCCTTGTACGGTATATTCCAGAAAAATCCAAACCGCTAAACAAACCGCAGAAACCAATAAACGTTTTAAAAAATCTCTGGGTTTTCCCCAACAATACTTATATTGTTCACCTGTAGCCACAGATGGAATTAATTCTTCAAAGGTTTGACGAGTTATGGGAACAAGCATTTTCAGTTACCAGTTATCAGTTATCAGTTATCAGTTATCAGTTATTAGTTATTAATCGAGACAAGGGAACTTTAAGTGTTCTAATCCTTAATTTAAGGGAAAAGAGAAAAAGGAATAGTTAATGGGTAATAGGTAATAGTTTACTCCCCCTGCTCCCCCTGCCTCCCCTGCCTCCCCTGCCTCCCCTGCTCCCCCTACTCCCCTATTCCCTATTCCCTGTTCCCTGTTCCCTGTTCCCTATTATAAGATTTTTTCCAATCCATAAACTAAGGTTTTCAAGCCTAAAACTTTACGAATAGCCAGTAGAACCCCAGGCATATAACAGGAGCGATCGCTAGTATCATGACGTAAGGTATAAACTTGACCCGCCGCCCCAAAAATCACCTCTTGATGGGCAATTAATCCGGGTAAACGGATACTATGAATTCTAATTCCCTCTCCGGCTTCGGCCCCCCTTGCCCCGGTTATTTTTTCGGTTTCTGTTACTAGGGGAGAATTATAGGTTTTCCCTAATTCTGCTAATAATTGCGCCGTTTGAATGGCTGTACCACTGGGAGCATCGGCTTTTTGATTATGATGTAATTCGATAATTTCCACATGATCAAAATAGCGGGAGGCGGCAATAGCAGCCTGTTGTAATAACACCATGCCAATAGAAAAATTAGGAATCAGCAAACAACCCATACTGGCTTTATCGGCAAATTCTGCTAAGTCTTGAATTTGGGCCGGACTTAACCCCGTAGTTCCGACAACTGGACGCACGCCGTAAGCAATCGCCGCCCGAATATTGTCGTACACTGAATCAGGATGGGTAAAATCTACCATGACCCCGGGCTGTTTTTCCTGGGCTGCCATGGCTAACATTCCCTCTCGGTCATTGGTAATCGGAACTTCTAGGGGGTCAATTCCCGCCAAAGTTCCCGCATCCTGTTCTTGATAAGCCAGGTTATGATCAATTGCCCCTAACAGGGTCATATCGGGAGATGCGGCCACCGCTTTTATCACTTCGCGGCCCATTTTTCCGCCAGCGCCATTAACAATTACAGGAATAGGATGGGAATTAGTCATAATAAATTAAATAGATCTTAGCTAAAATTTCCAGTCACAGAAAAGATTTTGCGTAAATTATACCTAACAAGGGTAATCCACTTAAAAATTTTTCGCTGTTTATATTTTACCTTAAATTCATGTTTTCTCGAAAGTTGCGTTTTCTCAAAACCTGGTTATCTTTATCGATGCCTATAGATGAGGTAAAAATTTTACCCACCGTAGTCCAGTTATCCCCTGCTTTATTGACCAGTTTAATCGTTACGGTGTTTGTGGCTGGATGTCAAAAATTAGGTTGGTTAGAACCCTTAGAATTAAGAATGTTTGATGCGTTGGTCTGTTTGCGGTCTATGCCTGAACCTGACCCTCACTTATTAATTGTTGCTATTACTGAAGATGATATCCAATCTCAAAAACAATGGCCCTTGACGGATCAAGTTTTGGCAGATGTTTTTTCTCAACTTCAACAACATCAACCCCGGGGCATTGGATTAGATTTATACCGAGATTTACCCCAAGAACCGGGGGGTGCCCAATTATCACAGCAGTTAAAAGCAGATAATGTGATTGTGATTACCAAAATCGGAAATCCTAAAAATCCCAGTGTGTCACCGCCCCCGGGAATTTCCCCGGAAAAGATTGGATTTAATGATTTAGTATTAGACCCCGATGGGGTGGTACGTCGCCAGTTATTATTTGCCAGTGGTCAGGATAATCAAACGGTTTTTGCTTTTTCTTTACAACTGGCATTAATTTACTTAAAAGCTGAGGGAATTGAACCTAAAAATAATAGCCGATATCCTGAATATATGGAACTGGGAAAGAGGATATTTTTTCCCTTAAAATCGGGAGATGGAGGCTATGCTAATATCGATGATCGAGGATACCAAATTCTGCTCAATTATCGGACTCCAGAAATTGCTAGAATTGTCAGTATCGGAGAGGTTTTATCAAATCAAGTTAATCCTGATTGGATCAAAAATAAAATCGTTTTAATTGGGACAACTGCGCCGAGTATTCCCGATGTTTTCTTAACCCCCTATAGTATTAAAGCTGGGGATGATTTTAAAATGCCTGGGGTGCTGATTCATGCTCAAATGGTAAGCCAGATTATTAATTCTGCCCTAAATTATCAATCTCCCCATTTATTATCCCAAGTTTTATCTCCTTCAGATTTATTTAGGTTTATCCCTCAATCTTTAGAAATATTATGGATAGGAATTTGGGCAATAGCCGGGGGGATATTAATGTGGCAAATTTCCCATCCTCTGCATCAGGGGGGAGCTTTAGCCATCGGAATTGTGAGTTTATTAGGAACGAGCTATGGGCTATTTTTATTAAATATTTGGATTCCGATTATTGCTCATATTTTTTCATTGTTTTTATCAGGAACAGGGGTGATTGCTTATAAACAAATTCATAATTCTTTGCATGATACCTTGACCGGATTACCTAACCGGATTTTATTTTTAGATCGGGTGGGATGGGCGATTTTAAATACAAAAAATGAGCAATCTCAATGTGCAGTTCTGTTTTTAAATATTGATCGATTTAAGCGAATTAATGATAGTTTAGGATATGACGCGGGAAATCAATTATTAATTGAGATTGTCCAAAGAATCAAACATTGTTTGAGAAATAAAGATATTATTGCTAGGTTGGGTGGAGATGAATTTGCAATTTTAATTGAACATTTAAAGTCCCCGGAAAATGCCATTTTTGTCGCTAATCGCATTCAAAATACTCTCCTTTCTCCTTTTAACTTGAATAATCATGATATTTTTATGACTTTAAGTATGGGAATTGCTTTTAGTCAAACCGCCGAAGGCAAGGCAGATTATTTATTAAGAAATGCCCATACTGCCATGTATCGCGCCCGAAGTTTGGGAAAGGGAATGATCCAGGTTTTTGAACAGACCATGCACGTTAATGGCATTGAGCAATTAGAATTAGAAACCTCTTTAAGATTAGCCCTAGAACGTCAAGAATTTGTGTTATATTATCAACCGGTGATTGAATTGAAATCCGGTCAGATTTCTGGGTTTGAGGCTTTAATTCGTTGGCAACATCCCGAGGAAGGATTAGTTACCCCAGAACGTTTTATAGCTACGGCAAAAGAGACGGGATTGATTGTCCCCATGGGGAAATGGGCAATTCAAGAAGCCTGTAATCAATTAAAAATTTGGCAACAACAATTTCATTGGCAACCTGAACTCATTTTAGGAGTTAATTTATCCGCTAGACAATTTTTTCAAATTGATTTAGTTGAACAAATTCAAGAAATTATTCAAACTTCAGAAATTAACCCCAATGGGTTGAGATTGGAAATTACAGAAAGTGTGATTATGGATGATTTAGAGGCAACTATTAATTTATTAAAACAATTAAAAGCCCTAGGGTTAAAATTAAGTATTGATGATTTTGGGACGGGGTTTTCTTCCTTAAGTTATTTACCTCGATTTCCCATTGATACACTTAAAATTGATCGGTCTTTTGTCGGACAAATAGAAGCCGATGAAGCAGGAGAAAATTTAGCCATTGTCCGCACCATTATTCGGTTAGCTCATGCGTTAAATAAAGAGGTGATTGCCGAAGGGGTAGAAACCGCTTATCAATTGGCACAATTACGGTCTTTGGGATGTGGATATGCCCAAGGTTATTTCTTTCTTAAACCTGTTCCTCCAGATATTGTAACCGCCTTTGTTGAATCTAATCCTCAATGGTAAAATCAGTCATCAGTTATCAGTTATCAGTTATCAGTTTAAAAGTTATCAGTTTATTACCCATTACCCATTACCCATTACCCATTACCCATTACCCATGAATAAAATGAATATTTCCCACGATGCTCGACAATATGCCCCGGCGACAGAACGAAATCAAAAACCGATTTTAGAGGTCTTAAAACGGGTACTTCCGGTGAATGGGACGGTGTTAGAAATTGCCAGTGGTACGGGACAACACGCGGTATTTTTTGCACCTGAATTGAAGCCGAGAAAATGGTTGCCATCGGAAGTTAATCCGATTTTGCAAGCCAGTATTTTAGCTTGGGAAACCTATTTTCCTTCAGATAATTTATTTCCTCCTTTAGAATTAGATGTACAAAAACCCATTTGGAAAGTGGAAAATCCTGATTTAAAATTGCCCTTTTGCTTGCAGGAATTTCCGATTACTGCCATTGTTAATATTAATATGATTCATATTTCCCCATGGTCAGCTTGCCTCAAATTAATGGCAGGTGCAAATCTGATTTTACCCCCAGGAGGAATTTTATATTTATACGGCCCCTATAAACAAAATGGCAAACACACCGCACCGAGTAATCAAGATTTTGATACTTCTTTGCGGTTATCTAACCCAGAATGGGGAGTCAGGGATTTAGAAAAGGTGAGCGAAATTGCAACATTAGAAAATTTGCAATTAGTAGAAGTTATTCCCATGCCAGCTAATAATTTATCCTTAATTTTTAAGAAAATATAGGATACAATTAACTAGGGTCAAGACGTTACAAATTCTATTATTTCTGGTGGAGAAAAATCCGAGCTAATTTGAATATCATGGGTTTTTGATTGTCTCCCAGGTATGGGATTTGTTGGTTCTGGGTGGCGAGATTGAGGAACTTGTTGTTCTAACAAATTCTGAATATCGGGAGGGAGAGTCACATCAGGAACACTTTGTTGAGATAACCAGGCAACTCCTCCCATAGAACTTGCTAGAATAGCCGCATAACCTAAATATAAATGGGCTGAATTGAGGTAAAATTCTGAATCCACATCAACCTTAGAATTAGACTTTCCTACGGGTTGATTAAATTCCAAACAAGGAAAAGATGATGCCATTTTTCCTCCTTCTAATCCCAAGGCATTCGCCACCCGATAAATAAACCCGCGAATATAAATATCTTCCGGTAAAGCCTCAAGTTTTCCCGATTCCAACGCTTCTAAATGATGGAGAGGCACTAAAGTAAAATAGTGCATTTGCTGTAACGTAAGACTATAGGATTCTCTAGCCTTACGCAGTTCTACCCCAATTTCTTGTAAATAGATCTTTTGCTTTTCCTGAATTTGATGGTTAATTTCTGCTTGATTCTGAGGTTTATTTTTAGGTTTATTTTTAGTTTTAGGAATATTATCTGATTCAGAAACACGCGGAGTTTTTTCTGGAGATTCTACCGTTAAATCCGGTGCTTGATATCCCGCAACTAACCCCAGGGGAGAAACGACAACAGTTTGAATTTCTGTAGGAGTAGAACTATCTGGATCATTCGAGGGAATAGCAGTTACCGAAATAGAAGGATGAGCAGCAGAAGACATCGTAGAAATAATCGCTGTTTCTTGTCTAGCCATTTGTTTTAAAGACAATTGAATGGCTTCTCGTCCCACGGCTTTAATCACAATTTCAGCTTTACTCGCCGCCTGTCCTAACATTTTTTGTAAACTTTTGAGAGCAATATTATAGACTTCACTACAATATAATTCCGCCTCAATTTGACGCACCAGGGAGCGTAAACCCTCGGGAGAGACCTCTACTGTTGTCGGTGCTGTCACACCAAAACCATTGACCGGATTTAGTTCCATAATTGATACCCCGCCTCAATACCACCTATCTAACTTCCTTTCTTCTATGGTTTGGTTGTGATTCCGGATGCGGAGGTTGTGAAAAAATCTTTTGGCTCAAAATGTTTCAGCATTTTTTAACTGAATATGTAAAAATAAATTACGTTAATATTGGAAATTGAGAGTAAACTGTGAGTTCAACTGTCGTCACGCCAAAAGATACACAAACAACGGTCAACCTGTCTCGTCGTCCTGTTTTTCCCTTCACCGCAATTGTCGGCCAGGAAGAAATGAAACTGGCTTTAATTTTAAATACTATCGATCCTAAAATCGGTGGTGTGATGATTATGGGCGATCGCGGCACGGGAAAATCCACCACCATCCGCGCCCTAGCGGACTTACTACCCGAAATTGAAGTGATCGCCGATGACCCCTTCAACAGCCATCCCACCGATGCGGAATTGATGAGTGATAACGTGCGGGAGCGTCTGAGCCAGCATCAGGATATTCCCGTATCTCGGAAAAAAGTCCCGATGGTGGATCTGCCTTTGGGGGCCACGGAAGACCGAGTGTGTGGCACAATTGACATTGAAAAGGCCCTATCTGAAGGGGTGAAAGCCTTTGAACCCGGACTGCTGGCCAAAGCTAATCGGGGGATTTTGTATGTGGATGAGGTCAACCTCCTCGATGATCACTTAGTTGACGTCTTGTTAGACTCGGCGGCCAGTGGTTGGAACACTGTAGAACGGGAGGGCATTTCCATCCGTCACCCCGCCCGGTTTGTATTAGTTGGTTCGGGGAACCCCGAAGAAGGCGAGTTACGCCCGCAATTATTAGATCGGTTTGGAATGCACGCCGAAATTAGAACCGTAAAAGAGCCGAATTTACGAGTTAAAATTGTTGAAGAAAGAACCTCTTTTGACCAAAATCCTCAAAGTTTTTTAGAAACCCATATTAATGACCAAAACCAATTACAAAATAAACTGGTAGAAGCCCAAACCCTCCTCCCCTCTGTCCAAATTGATCATGATTTACGGGTCAAAATTTCCCAGATTTGTTCTGAATTAGATGTGGATGGTTTACGGGGAGATATTGTTAGTAACCGGGCAGCAAAAGCCCTAGCCGCTTTTGAAGGACGTACAGAAGTCACCGTCGATGATATTCAACGGGTGATTACCTTATGTTTGCGTCACCGTCTGCGCAAAGATCCCCTAGAAACCATTGATTCTGGTTTCAAAGTTCAAAAGGTTTTCCGTCAAGTTTTTGGTTTACCTGATGCCTAGTTAATGCTTGACAAAAATGGTGCGTGGGCTCCTGGCTGACGCACCTTAAATTTTATGAAAAAAATAATTTTAGGTTTTGATCCGGGTTTAGCAATATTAGGATTTGGGGCAATTGAATGTCAAATTAACGATAAAACTCAAGAACAAGAAACGGTTTCTTTAATTGATTTTGGGGTGATTAAAACCCCAGCAAAAACTGAATTAGGCAAGCGTTTATGTATTATTTATGAGGATTTAAACCAGTTATTGACTCATATAAAACCTGATTTAGCTATTGTGGAAAAACTCTTTTTTTATCGCATGGCTAATACTATTGCCGTTGCCCAAGCCAAGGGAGTGTTATTATTAGTTTTAGCTCAACACCAAATTCCTCTAGTTGAGTTTACTCCCGGTCAAGTTAAAAAGGCTTTAACAGGACACGGTAATGCGGACAAATATCAGGTTCAAGAAGCAGTGGCTCGGGAATTGAATCTAACAGAAATTCCTAAACCTGATGATGCTGCGGATGCTTTAGCTACCGCTTTAACCGCTTGGTTTGATCCTGATATAGTTTTCCAATATAGCGCTACCCATTACAGTTAGGACACTTCTAAATCCAGTAAACTCATTCCCTGTTTCCTTTTCCCTATTCCCTGTTCTTTGTTCCCTGTTCCCTGTTCCCTGTTCCCTGTTCCCTGTTCCCTACTATAATTCACTAAAGTATAACGGATTATTTATGATTATTCTCACCTCTCAAGAAATTGCTCAATTTCGCTCACAATTAGCCGAATATTCCGTCGCTTTAGAAGCCTTAGATAGAATCGAAGATTGTGAAGGAGATCTCGAAGATGCAGCCATTGAAATGGCAATTCATGTCGGTCAATTACCCGATACTTCTGAAAATTGGTTAGATGGTTTAGCCAAACGATATCGGGTGAGTTTGTGTAATAAAGACCTGCGAGAAGAATTAATTCAAGGCAATATTGCAGCCATGGTAGAATCTCTAATTGCCGAAAATCAATGTCCAGCCCTATTAATTACTCCGGTTGTAATTTATGCGGTGAAATCGGGAATTGATCAATTTTGTCAACCTTTAGAATATAAATTATAGGGATTTGGTAACAAAACAAACCCCGGAAACGAATATTTTACCCTAAAATTAGAAATCAAACACAAACCGAATTTAGGAGTAATTTGTGAGTCCAGAAACCTTAGTCAAAAAAGAACCTGTTACCCACGATTTTAGTATTGATGACTTTAATTCCCATGTCATGAATACCTACGCCCGTTTTCCCATTGCCTTAGAGCGCGGAGAAGGGTGTCGCGTTTGGGATACTAATGGCAAAGAATACTTAGATTTTGTCGCCGGAATTGCTACTTGTACCCTGGGACACGCCCATCCGGTATTAATTGAAGCGGTCACCCAACAAATTAAAACTCTGCACCATGTTTCTAATTTATATTATGTTCCCGTGCAAGGAGAATTAGCCAAATGGTTAACCGATCATTCCTGTGCAGATAAGGCATTTTTCTGTAATTCTGGAGCAGAAGCTAACGAAGGAGCGATTAAATTAGCTCGGAAATATGCCCACGACAAATTAAATATTGAAGACCCGGTTATTATCACCGCCCATGCCAGTTTTCATGGTCGAACTTTAGCCACAATTACGGCTACGGGACAACCTAAATATCAAAAAGGTTTTAGTCCGTTAGTGCCGGGTTTTGTGTATGTTCCTTATAATGATATTCAGGCTTTAGAATCAACCATTGCTCATGTTGATCAAGACGGCCGACGGGTAGCCGCGATTATGTTAGAAGCCCTGCAAGGAGAAGGAGGTGTCCGTCCTGGGGATATTCAATATTTCCAACGTATTCGGCAAATTTGCGACGAAAAAGGCATTCTTTTAATCTTAGATGAAGTGCAAGTGGGTATCGGCCGGAGTGGCAAATTATGGGGTTATGAAAATTTAGGAATTGAGCCCGATATTTTTACCTCGGCGAAGGGTTTGGGCGGTGGTATTCCCATCGGGGCGATGATGTGTAAAGGGTTTTGTGATGTTTTTGAACCCGGAAGTCATGCGTCTACCTTTGGCGGAAATCCTTTTGTTTGTGCGGTGGCGTTGGCGGTTTGTCAAACCTTAGAACGAGAAAATATTCTGGAAAATGTCCAGAAGCGAGGCGAACAACTTCGTAACAAACTAACAGAAATTGCCCAAAAATATCCTGATTTAATTGCCGAAGTCCGAGGCTGGGGTTTAATTAATGGTTTAGAATTAAAAGAAGATGTGGAATTAACCTCCCCCCAAGTCGTGAAAGTGGCAATGGAAGCCGGGTTATTATTAGTTCCGGCTGGCCCGAAAGTGTTACGTTTTGTACCACCTTTAATTGTGACGGAGGCAGAAGTTAATCAGGCGTTACAAGCGGTTGAAAATGCCTTAAAACAGTTAACAGCTTGATTTTAGAAAATTCCCTATTCTTCTTTCTTTGACCGAGAGAAGGTAGGGAAAATTAAATCCTATCTGAAATATTGGGTTATACTAAATTGATCGAGGTAAACCTACTATGACTACAGCGACTTTAACCATACCTGAACAACGCACGGTTTTAAATCAAGTCAGTTGGCAAACATTTATTAATTTATTAAACGATTTAGGGGATAATCGCGTCATTCGTTTATATTATGATCAGGGAGTATTAGAAATTATGACTCCATTAGGAGAACATGAAAATAACAATCGGTTTATTGAGTGTTTAATCGGTGTGATTGCAGATGAATTAAACTTAAATCTTAAAAGATTTGGGTCTTTAACCTTAAAACGAGAAGAATTATTAAAAGGTGCGGAACCGGATTCTTGTTATTATTTGAATAATGAACCCTTAGTTAGACATAAACAGAATATTGATTTAGCATCAGACCCACCTCCTGATTTAGTATTAGAAATTGATATTACCAGTAGTTCCCTAGATAAACAAGCGATTTATGCTGCTTTTGCAATTCCTGAACTATGGCGTTATAATGGTCAGAAATTAGAGGTTTTTATTTTAGATAAAATCACTCAATCTTATCAAAAATCAACTCAAAGTTTACATTTTCCCTGGCTCCCTTTAGAAATTATTCCCCAATATATTCGCCAAAGTTTAAGGGATGGTGAAACCGCCACATTAAAAGGGTTTAGAACTTGGGTTCGAGAACAATATCATAGCCACTAATCAATAAAACCCTATTGTTGTTTATCCGTAATTGAAATCACATAGGGGTGATAAGCATTGGGTTTATAAGACCCTACCCAAATTTCATATTTTCCCGATAACCATTGACCCTCAATGCTAGGATTCATGTCTTTAGCATCATCACTACACCAACTTCCCCCCGGCCCTCGAATCACTAAAACCGTATCTTCACTACTTTGGACTTGCAGTTTTAAATAATCAAAAAAACTGGTTAAAATTACCGTATGATCCGGTTGTTGATCCACATAACCTTGACAAGTTCCGGTTTGGGTTTCTTGGCGTCCGGCGATATCCTTAGCCAAAGTTGGCCCTCCACTTAATCCCCGAATTAACAGAGGGTTAGGTCTGAATTGAGGACTGAGGCTGAGATTTTCAAACATGGGGGTGGATGCGCCGTTAAACGGTTGAGCTTCCACTGAACGAGGCAGTAATAACCCAACCGTCACCATCACAACGCCCAATGCTAAGTTTTTGAGAGTGGCATTAGTCATTGTTGGAACTATTTTGTTTATGATTTTTTACCCAGGATTTCTTCTTTGAGGGTATTAAAATCGGCACTCAGTTCTTTACGGTTATCTGCTTTGAGGAGATAACGATAAATAAACCAAGCTGAGTATCCTAAACCAACGGTTTCAAAGGTGGGTTTGATTAGAGGAATCTCATTAATAATTTCTACTAACCCTACTAAAATTTTGAAGGTAATTAAGAAAGCAACGATTAAACCGACCGTGGTTAAAGGACGTTTGTAATCTCTAAAGAAACTTCCTAAATTTTCGGGGAGTTCAGATAAAAATGCGAGAATTTCTTCTTTCATGGGTTGTACAGATTGGTTAACAGAATCATAGGAGAATGTAGTGGGAGAATCAACCACCACTTCAACTTTACTGGCACTGATCGGTTCAGCATTGAATAAAATTTCTGTTGCTGAAGTATTCACCCATTTCGGTTGATCTTCAACCAAGGGCTCCGGTGTGGGTTCTTGGGCGATCGCTTCTGGTTCTTCCTCTACCATAGGAGGTTCTTCTGCTACGGTTTGTTCCACAACAACAGCAGGTTCCTCAGCTACGGGTTCTTCCACCACAACAGCAGGTTCCTCAGCTATGGGTTCTTCCACCACAACAGGAACTTCCTCAGCTACGGGTTCTTCCACCACACCAGGAACTTCCTCAGCTACAGGTTCTTCCACCACAACAGCAGGTTCCTCAGCTACAGGTTCTTCCACCACAACAGCAGGTTCCTCAGCTACGGGTTCTTCCACAACAGCAGGTTCCTCAGCTACGGGTTCTTCCACAACAGCAGCAGGTTCCTCAGCTACGGGTTCTTCCACAACAGCAGGTTCCACAGCTACGGGTTCTTCCACAACAGCAGGTTCCTCAGCTACGGGTTCTTCCACCACAACAGCAGGTTCTGAAGATGAGGATAGGGGGAAATCAACTCCCGTTTCTGCCTCGGATGCTTGGGCGGGTGTAGGATCAACTGTAGACTTAGGTTTTTTAGATTGGGAAGAATTGCCTTTTGCATCAGATGCTTTGCGATATCTCGGAGAATTTGCCATAATATCTGCCTCGTTAAATATTAATCCGGTAAAACAGTTTGAAAACGAATTAAATCAATCCCTTTTTGATGGAACAATACCCAAGATTCAATTAAATCTGGGCCGTGCATTGTCCCCATCAAAGCTGCTCTAAGCGATCGCATTACTAACCCTTTTTTGACGTTTGTTTCCTTCATCGCACTATTAATTATTGCTTTAGCAGCATCGGATGTTAAGGGTTGATCTCGTTGTTGGGTTATTTTATCCTGAATTGCCTGCACAATGGCGATCGCACTTTCCTGTTGCAATTGAGTGGTTGCTTCCTCGTCTAATTCAACCCTTCCAGTGAAAAACAATCGACTCATTTCCACCGCATCTTTCAGAGTGGTTAAACTAGGGCCAATTAAAGCCGTAAGCTGTTCTAACCAAGATTGATCGGTATTAGAGTCAAATTGATAACCCGCTTCTTGCCAATAGGGAATTAATAACTGAGTTAATTCTGGGATGGGCATTTTATGAAGATATTGGCTATTAATCCAATTTAATTTATCCCAGTCAAACTTTGCCCCGGCTTTATTAACTCGATCAAAACTAAAGTGTTTAGCTGCGGTTTCCAAGGTAAATAATTCTTCCGTAGCATCGGGAGGAGTCCAACCCAATAGGGTCATATAATTAGCAAGAGCTTCGGGGGTATATCCCATAGTTCTAAAATCAGAAATCGAGGTAACACCATCCCGTTTTGATAATTTGCGACCCTCCGCATTCAGAATTAAAGGAGTATGACCAAATTCAGGAATATTGGCATTTAAAGCTTCATATAACAGAATTTGTTTAGGAGTATTAGAAATATGATCTTCCCCTCGAATTACCTGGGTAATATTCATATCAATATCATCAACAACCACCACAAAATTATACAGAGGTTGCCCAATTTCGCCGCTACTAGAAGCCCGGGCAATTACCATATCACCGCCCAAATCACTGCCTTTCCAAGTGACTTTTCCCCGGACTAAATCATTCCAGCTAATTTCTCGCTCATCGTCTATTCTGAAGCGAATCACCGCTTGACGACCTTCGGCTTCAAAGGCGGCTTGCTGTTCGGGCGTCAGGTGACGATGGCGGTTATCATAGCGAGGGGCTTCATTTCTCGCCTTCTGCCCTTCTCGCATGGCGTCTAGTTCCTCTGGGGTACAATAGCAACGATAAACTAAACCTTTCTCCAGTAGGGTCTCGATCGCTTGACGGTACAGGTCTAACCGCTCGGATTGATAAAATGGCCCCTCATCCCAGGTTAGGCCTAACCAGGTTAACCCGGTGAGAATATTTTCCGTATATTCAGGGCGAGAGCGTTCTAAGTCGGTATCTTCAACCCGCAGGACAAAAGTACCTCCTTGGTTGCGGGCAAATAACCAGTTAAAAACGGCAGTTCTAGCAGTTCCTATATGTAAATTTCCGGTGGGACTTGGAGCAAGACGAACTCTAACAGTCATATTGATATCAATTCTTAATTTAACATAGTCGTAAAAACGCACTGATACAGCTATCCTACCATTATTAAGTTCCCTTTCCGCAGGAATTTTTCTCTAAAGCAGGTTAATAGTCAGGGTTTTTCAAATACTAAAAAATGTTGTTGAGGCAAAAAATCTCGGGTTTCTTTCCAGTTTAAACCCACGGCTGCCATTTCTTTTTTTACCTGTTTTTCTGACATTTTATGGAGTCCTTTAATAAAAATCAAAGGATTTTCCTGACGATATTCTAATAATACCACCCGTCCCCCGGATTTTAAGGCTTTGACAATTCCTTGCATCATTTCTTGGGGATATTGAAATTCATGATAAGCGTCAACCATTAGGGCTAAATCCACGGTAGATTCCGGTAAATTAGGATAATCTTCAGTCCCTAAAATGGGTTCAACATTTTGAATATTTTCCTGGGTTTTCACAAAATTAATCATTTCCAACATTTCCGGTTGTACATCCACAGCTAAGACTTTTCCCTGGGGAACAAAGGGGCTAATTCTAAAGCTAAAATATCCGGTTCCCGCCCCAATATCAGCGACAATATCGCTGGGTTTCAAATTTAAGGTGGCGATCGCTTGTTCCGGTTGTTCGGAGGTTTCTCGACTCGGACGTTCTAACCATCCGGCTCCTTCATGACCCATCACCTGAGCAATTTCTCTGCCCAGATAAAATTTCCCAATCCCGTCGGGACTGTGGAGGGTGCGGTATTCATAAACAGAATCAACTTTTGGGGCTGTTAAGGCGAGGGTGGGATCGGGGTTAAACAGACATCCCAACAAAATCACCACAACACTATAAAGAATCGGGGATAAATATTGATATAAAGATTTGCTCATTGTTTACTTAGCTTGCAACTCTTGTTAAACTATAAAAAATAGCACAAAATAAAAATCGGGTGCAATTATTTTATAGGAGAATTATACCTTGCATCAAGAATATAACAAATTAGTCCGCGATCGCATCCCAGAACTGATTCAAAAATCTGGATTTCAGTATGATATTACAACGTTATCAGAAACCGAATATCGTCAAGCCTTACGGGATAAACTCATCGAAGAAGCCCAGGAAGCGGCTCAAGCTTCACCGGGGGAATTAGTCCATGAATTAGCGGATTTATTGGAAGTGATAGCGGCATTAATGGAAACCTACGGCATTGAAGATGAACGAATTTTATTAGAACGGGATCATAAACGGGCAGAAAAAGGCGGATTTGAACATAAAATCAAATTACTTTGGACTGAATCCACTTAATTTTTATACTGATTAATTATGGCTGTTAGTCGAATTAAAATTGCTAAAGATAAGGCGGAATTAGTGCGATCGCTCACAGAAATAGAAGGCAAAACCGGGCCGTTTCAAACCTACGCCGACGTGATTGCTTTTGCTGCCTTATTAGGAAAACGACGGCAAAAACGGATGACCGTTGATGGATTTTCTAAGCGAGATCCCGGGCCAATTTCCCTGGAGGTTTTTATTTCTCGGGGGTATGATGGAATTATTAAATTAGTCGCGATCGCCGAAACCGAAAATATCAAGATTTTATCTCCCTTTGACCTAGAAGCGGAGGAAGAAAGAGCCTTAATTTTTGAAGAATATGCCAATGGCGGGTTAGAAGTTCTCCAAGATGAATGTCGTGGGACTGTGGATTATGCCGATCGATTATTATTAATCTTAATGGCCGAACGCGATCGCTCCTCCGTACCCGAAGGAGAATTTGATTTAAGTCGTTTTTTAGGTTAATAAATTTATTTTTCCATAGCTTCCTGTACTTCATTTAAAGGTAAATCAACAACTTCAGCAATTTGTTCTGCTGTTAAACCTAGTTTGATTAACTTAGAAATAGTCTTTAATTGGGTAACACGCAAAACATCGTCCATTGTTCGCTTGGAAGGTCTTGTATTTTGCTGATTTGATTCAGTATTGACAGCATCCCCGTTGTCTAAATCTAATTTGTCAGGATTAGGACACAAATTAAGATTGCCAATCTGAACGGGATTACCAATAATCTGATGTTGAGAATTTGCGAATCCTAACCGTTCAACCGTAGCGCAAAAATTCGACTTATTTAGGTCTTCTCCTAAGATTTCTGACAAAAGTTGCCAGAGTTCATATCCCTCATCCTTGACATGACCCTTAGTACATTTATACCGTTCTGCAATCTCTGTATACTTCTGACTATTGAAAACCCCCTTTAAAATTTCCATTTGCAAACTATCAAGATGCTTTCCGGTTTGTTTAAACACTAACTCATCAATCGACTTTAACACAGTTTCCCAGTCCATCTCTTTGAGATTGACCCCTCCAAAAAAATTACTTCTCCGCCATTATCCGTCATTTTCCGCCCACTTTACACATACTTAAGAAAATCTCCTTCTTTATCCGTCTTTTTCCGTCTTGTTAAGTTTGTATGATTGGATGA
>DATNRE010000380.1:0-2099 GCA_036703685.1 Candidatus Obscuribacterales bacterium | reverse complement strand
AACCCAAAACTAAAGCTAACCCTATCCTTTTTAAGATTGCTGTTTGTGCCATTGGTGTTGCTCCGTTAATCGTCTCTATCGGATTTCTGGCATTTAATTCTTCACCTAAAAAACTGGCAACAAAACCGTTAACTTCCGATGAATATTGGGCAGTCAGTCAGGCTAACAATGATTACTTAAATAGCCAACAGCAAGCTAATTTATTTCTTTGGGGTAACGATGCCAACGAAGTCGGACAATGGCAACGGTTAGTAACCAATGAAGCCCAACGATTAATAACAGCAACCGACGGGTTTAGACGTGACAAGAAACACCCCTGTCACCGGATGAGCCGTGATGGTTGTCTCAACACTATTGAGGAGAACATCGAGAAGCAATGGAATCAAGCATCTATAAGACTTGATTACGCTTCTATGGCTTCTGCAATCTTTAAATTTGAAGCCGTCCAACAGGCTAGAAGCGGTGAAGTTACCGCCCTTGATTTTAGACCAAACCTGATGATTTCAATGATGCGAAAATTGCGATCAGACCGGAATCAATTTTTAAATCAAACGGCGGAAAGTGAAGCGCAAAGTCAACTATCAGAGGAACAAGAAGCCCTTAGAGAGTACGAAAAGGAGGGAATAAATGGTAAGTAATTTAGCCAGATTGGGAACCGTTGCGGGGTCATTTTTTGGGGCTTTAGGGGTAGCAATTATTAGCACCCAAACTGTTAACGTTATTACGGAAAAGGACTATCAATACTATCAACAAACCGGACAAATTAGCTTTACTCAAAAAGCACCGGACTGGAAACCTTTTGGAATTTTAGCCGCGTTGGGATTAACCGGAGTTGGTTGCTATCACCTTTGGAAAATTCTACCCCAACCGAAACAAGTAGATGAAATTGCGATCGCTAACCAAAACCCTACCCCAACGCTTTCACCCATTCCGCCGGGTGACAACCGATTACAACAACTTTGGGGAAAACTAGCGACTGAATCCCCTTGGTTACTGCAACTGATGGAGCCCGGCCCCCTCTTAGTTTGGGGTGGTCAGGGGTCAGGTAAAACCACGTTTACCGGATTTCTTGGCTTACTCAGAACCCTATTCTGTACCCACCGTGTTGAGGTTAATGACCCTCACGACCATCTAAACCACTGGCCCGGACTGTTCCCTGTTTACGGTTCGGCTTGTAACTACCGAGAAATTGACCGTCGTTTACAGGCCTATTATGACCGGGTAAAGAACCCTACACCGGAATCTTATACATCCATCTGGGATGAAGTTACCCAGTATTCAGAATGTTGCAATCCTGAGCTTGCAGGTCGTTTTCTCAAGTCGATTCTGTCAGATTCAAGGAAGGTTAATGAACACCCAATCTTGTTAAGCCATAACAACACCCTTGGCAGTTTAGCCGGGGGGAAAGGCGGGGTTAAACAGATGCAAGTCGAGGGATTAGTTGAGGTTCACTTGTTTAACAAACGGGGTGCAACTGGGAAGTTATCACCCGCAATGAGAGGCACAATCAGAGGGCTTGAACTTGACAAGTCGGGGAACCCCATAGAACAACAAATTGAGTTATTTAATTGGATGACTCCCGATTATTTATACTCAACTTTTCCTGAACTTCTGCAACACCCAGAAACCGAACCAGACCCCGAAATTTTACCAGATATTCCCACTGATTTTAACCAACAATTTAGCTCAATTTCTTGGGATTATTTAATAGCTGAATCCACAGAAAATGAGATAAACAAAATCATTGATTCCCGTCGCAGTAAACCTGAGACACAACCTAAGACAGTCTTACCCTCTGAGACTGTCTTGGATGACGCGAGACAGCCAGAACGCCCACATAATGAATGTCTCAAGCAACCCTGGGATAGTGAGACATTCTCAAAATACTTCCCAGATACAAACGAAATCACCTTGTTTGATGACATTCTGAACGCTTACGACAACGGGAAAACGGGACGGGAAATCATTAGAGAAGTATTCAAATGTTCACGTTCGGATGGGGGAAATCGAGACTACTCCAAAGTCGGAAAACCGTGTTTTCATTATCTAATCAGAAAATATGGAACCCCTCAATTAATTGGGTACTTTGCAAAGTTTCT
>DATNRE010000379.1:0-1907 GCA_036703685.1 Candidatus Obscuribacterales bacterium | reverse complement strand
ATGAAAACGAAAGATTAATAATCAATAATCAAGTTATTGATACAGGCAATTTTAGATATATTTTAGGTTTACCCCTATGGGTCAAAAGTAGCCAGAATTTCCTTCAACGGATATCTATAGAGGAAATTAGTTACCTGTAATTTCCACCTATAGCCGCAATGGATTGCGGCTATAGAAAATAATTAGACACATTAAACCCTAAGAAATTATGACTACTTACGGAACAGCATTAAGAACAAGCACAGCACTCCGAACAAATACCACTAATACCCAACAGCGCACACCGTCTACAGCCCCCGGCGGTATGGGTAAACGATCATCTACGACTACAGGAAGGGTATCACCGTTAGGGAAGCGGTCATCTGTTAACCGACCTACGTCTAGCAGTAAATCTGGAAACATGGGTGCTAGACTCGCTAGACGTACACAAGCACCGCCAAGCCCAAACCGATTTCAGTCTGGTAGAAACGATATCAAACCCTTTAACCGTCCTAGAAACGATATCAAACCTTTTCAAAGACCTAGGAATACTCCGCCATCACCCGCCAAAGGAATTAACCCGCAAGCGTTACGTGCCGGGGCAAAAGTAGCAGGAAAAATAGGGGGTAAGATTACACCCGGTGTGGGGATTAATGCCAAAGGTGACTTAGACTTTGGACTAAGAGCGGGAGGTGCGGGTGCTTCGGTTTCTATTAAGGGTGATCTTTCGATAGGCATACCTGGACTGTCCACTACTGTTGATCCTAAAAACCCTAGCAATGTAACTGTAGAGATAGGGTTTGGAGCTACGGTGATCGAGCAAACCAGAGAAGGTTGCACTATTACTGTAACGGTTAAAAGTTTTGGGGATATTGTCAATATCTCTACCCGTCAAGCCGATGACTGTGAAGAACCCGAACCTACTCCAACTCCTACTCCTACTCCTACCCCAACTCCATCACCGTCACCTAAACCCCCTGGTGACGATAGCTTTGAACCTGATCCACCGCCTAAACCCCCTAAACCTAATCACCTAGACTTTTTACCCGTGCCGGGTTGGATTGTGGTTGAACGGGAACCAGTAGCTCCTCTCTACTCTTGGAGAGCAGAGTTTATTATGGGGGTTTATGTTGGTATTGCTGCTAACCCCATTTATCAAGCTTTCATTGATAGTCTACCAAGCGTTACAATTAGTGATCCAGACTGGGGGGATGGAAGTTATAACGTAACAAATACCCAGGTTAAAATAGGTTCAGTTACAAAAACCGCAGGGAAACCTAGTGTTGTTTTTTTAAAGGACGAGTATCTCTCCGTAGACAAATTAGAAAGAAAAATAGCAGAAATTAAAAAAGATCCCGATGCGTTAAAAAAACTACAATTAAAAGTTAACCAACCCACTAACACTAGGGGTGACGGACAAAAATCCTCTGTAGTTACGGGGTTAGATGCTAATTTTTTAGGTGGGTTTGAGTCTAACGTTTTCGATGCTGAACAAGATAGATTCACAGAGTTTAATGTTGAAGATTTTATTAGTTCAGGTATCTTTAATTCTGATAATAACGATAATCCCCTACAATTAAAGCAATGGGAGCTAAATAATACAGATACTTGGTTAGGGCTTAGAACGGTTAAATCCAAATTATCTAATAAAGTTATATTGTTTGGAAGTAGTAATATCCAAGCTGATATCGAAAGATTAAACAGTATCGGATCAAGTATTCCCGATAATCTAGGATATCAAGGACAATGGAGAGATCCATCTAAAGCTCCTGTACTGGGAAGTATTGCCCGTTTTAAAGATGGGATTGAAATAGTTAAAGTAATATATCAAGAGAACAACTTTAAACCGGGATTAAACCCCGAGGAAAAATATCAAGGTAAACCAAGAGCTATTAAACCTATGGATAATGAATGCTGTGATTTGATTG
>DATNRE010000378.1:0-3858 GCA_036703685.1 Candidatus Obscuribacterales bacterium | reverse complement strand
AGGAAACACCAAGCGGGGGAATTTATTCCCCGTTTGACTCGGACTTATAGCGCTACGCGCTAGGGAACAGGCAACAGGGAACAGGGAACAGTAAACAGTGAAAAGGTTTCAGAACTCAAAAGTGTCCTAACTGTAATGCGTAGCGCTATAACATAACACAAACTCGCTAAAACCAACTTGACCCCGGTTTTTACGGGGATTTCTGGCTAAATTGGGTTTGAAAAACAAAATTTTGATTTTGATTAATCGAATAACCGGTGGCAGAATTCATCAGTTGATAGACCTTTTCATTGGCGGCAAAACCTTGCTGTTTGAGATTGGAGAGTGTCACCTGGGTTTTTTCAACGGCTTCGGCTAGGGGTTCTAATTTTTCAGACATTGATCTTTGTCGTTCTAAACGTTGGGTTGAGTTAAATAATCTGCCTAAACCATTAATTAGGTTTTTGATGCTATTTTGTAATTGTTCATCCCCGGTTAATTGGTTCAAATCTGCACTGATTTTTTCCAGGGTTTGTAAGGTATTCCGGCTAGAATTTAAAGTTTCTTGAATTAGGGTTAAATTTTCAGGATCACTCACTCCTTTTGATAAATCTCTCAGGTTGGCTGAGGCGGCTTCGGCATTGACGGAGGCGGCTTCTAGGTTTTCAATAATATTAGCCTGTTCTAATTGAGTCATGATTGGGGTGAGAGTTCCCACTAAAACACTTAATTCTTTTGTAGTTTGATTGATATTTTCTAAAGTGGAAACCAAACTAGAGCGATTATTGGTTAATAATCCACTAAATTGATTACTCAGAGCACTGACTTGATCCGCCGCCAGACCGACGGAATTTGCCGAATTAACCGTAGCTTGAGCAACTTCTTTTGTATCTCTTTGGACAAAAGTTGAAAGTTTATTCATTTCTGAGGTCAAAGCATTAACTCCTTGACTCACGGATTGATTTAACCCGCCGATTCCTGTCCCTACCGATGTATTTAATTGTGCAATTTCTGACTGAGTAACTGCTAAAAAAGTTGATATTTCTCCACTCAATTTGATAGCTTCTTGAGCCGCACTAGAACTCGACTTTGCCGCGGAATTTAAGTTAGCAAATAATTCGGGATTTCCATAGATTTCCGAAAATTGATATAAACTCCCAATTAGTTTCATCACATCAATCCCAATTTCTCCAGAAATTCGTGTATTATTACACAAAATTACTTCAGGACAATCGGGACTCAGAGGATCAGTATTTTCCAGGGTTAGGGAAAAATTTCCCTTGGGAATAATATCAATATATCCCTCATTTAATAGACCAATTTGGTTTGATTGAATGATGACATTCCGAGGAATAATAAAACTACTGGGTGTAATTTCTAAAATGGCATCAACGGAATTTAAGGAGGCTTGAAGTTGAATTACTCGCCCCACCTTAACTCCTCGATATCTTACCACGGTTCCGATTTGTAAGGCAGAGGCATCAGGAAATTCTGCGATCACCGTGTAACTACGACTTCCTAAGCTAATATTTTTCAGCCATAAAATTACGGCTCCTAGCAAACCTAATCCTAACAGGACTAATAACCCAACGGAACCTTCTCGAATTGCTCGCGATCGCATACTTTTCTCTCTCAAAATTAAGGTAAAATTTAAACATGGTTAACATGATTAATCTGGTATTTCCCTTTAACTTAATTGGACAACAACTTGATTATCTAAAAGCAGTTGATCGGTTAACAAATCCTCAACTGTGATTCTTAAAAATCGTTTTTCATCGACTTTAAATAACACCTTAATTCGATCACTTCCCGGGTTTCCAGGGGGGGTTAATTGAGCAATGGTGCGACCCCCAGGGGTATCATTCAAAGATTGGACAATTTGACTTTGATCTAAACGACGAGTGACTAAGCGATCGCCATCAAAATAAACCTCCGTTCCTCCGGTCTCATCCCCCAATTCTCCTAAAATTAACTCAATACTGGGTTGATTTTCTAAAGATGCACCCAACAATAATTCTATGGGTGTGGTGATCGGATAGGGTTGACCTGATCTTATAATTGAATGCCAACTATGGCAATTATTCTGACGATTCCAATAGCGAACCCCATAACTATGATATAAGAAATCTTCTATTTTTGTCCCTTGATTTAGTTGTAAAGCGCCATGGGAAATTGCCTCAAAAGGTTTTTCACAGCGAATTTTAGCACTATCAAAATACTGCTGAATCCAAGTTTTTACCGATGGAATTTGGGCACTTCCTCCCACTAATAAAACAGCATTAATATCAGAAACTTCAATTCCTTGACGGCGAGCTTGTTGGAAGACTTTACCAATAGAATCATCTAAGGTTTGAAAAAAATTAGCTTGGGTGAGAATACTTTCAAATTGATCACGGGTTAAGCTTAATTCATAGGTTTCTAAGGTTTGGTCATCAAAATAAACTTCCGTTGCTTGGGTTTGTAAAGATAATTTAATTTTCAAGCGTTCAACTAAACGAGTGGTTAGGGCTGTTTTGGGTAAACCTTGGGTTTTAGCAAAATAATCCAATAACCAATAATCAATATCAGAACCGCCTAAATTTTGCCCTGCTTTGGCTAAAACCCTAGCGGTTTGTACCCGTTGTCCTGATGATTCTGCAAAGGATTTTTGCCCCCATTTTAAAATAAATCCTAACGGTTTTTTATTACTATTGGCTTCTAAACGAACTAGGGAGAGATCTAACGTTCCTCCGCCTAAATCAATTACCAATAAAAGCTCCTGATCGGCTAATCCATACCCGAGGGCCGCCGCCGTGGGTTCATCTAATAGTTTTACCTGTTCTACATTCAGGGATTCGGCAACTTTTCCTAACCAATGACGATAGGATTCAAAGCTATCAACGGGAACCGTAAAAACTAAGGAATCAACCTCTATTGGGATTTGACGAATCGCATTCACAATTCCGATTAAAAATAACTCTCCTACTCGTTCAAAACTAATAATCTGACCATCAATTTCGGGTAAAAATCCCTGAATATTACTCCCAATTCCCCGTTTAAAATTCCTAAAAAATCGAGGATCGTTACTAATATCATATCCGCCATCCCGTACTTGCTGACCCAATAAAATTTCGGGTTGAATCCCATTTTTTAGATAAACTAAACTGGGAATTAGGGGCGGATTTTGGCTGGAAATTTGGGATAGGTGAGGCAGTTTTAAGGTTTCGGGTTTTTGTGTCGCCAAATTCCAACGGGAAATTACCGTATTACTGGTTCCAAAATCAATTGCAATAGTCATTTTTCTAAATACTTTATTATAGAAATAATTAACAAGTTGCTTCTTTTTCTAAGATTAACGTAACCGGGCCATCATTTTCGATCAAAACTTCCATCAGGGCGCCAAATTTACCCGTTTCTACTTTTAAACCACTCAAACGCAATTGTTCAACAAACTGTTGATAAAGCGTTTCAGCCCTTTCTGGCGGTGCTGAACGGTCAAAGGACGGACGCCGACCCTTGCGACAGTCTCCATAGAGGGTAAATTGACTGACCACTAATAATTCACCCTGAATTTCTTGGATGGATTTTTCCCACTTTCCGGTGTTGGTTTGGGGATCGGAAAATAATCTTAATTCTAAACATTTTCGCACCATCCAGTTAATTTCTATTTCGGTATCGGTCTGAGAAATTCCCACTAATAGGTTGAGTCCTCGCCCAATTTGACCGATAATTTTACCCTCGACGATAACTTGAGAAGCATTAACTCGTTGAACAATTACCCGCATATCAGTAATCAGTTATCAGTTATCAGTCATCAGTGTAGAGACGTGCCATGGCACGTCTCTACCAGTTACTAAGTCATCTTCTATTTCCCAAAGCCTTTTCCTCGACTGGTGGAGG
>DATNRE010000377.1:0-1738 GCA_036703685.1 Candidatus Obscuribacterales bacterium | reverse complement strand
AGTTATTTTTTTATGACCACGGCGATCGCTATTTTTCTGTTAATTATCTTAACAATTTTGATTGACGGTTTTCAACAAAAACGCTGGTTTCAGTTATTCATTGATACGGGTAAAAATCCCATGATCGGTTATATCGCCTTTGCTAATTTATTATGGCCGATTTTAGAACTAAAAGGCTGGACTACTAAAATTGAAGCCCTAACTAATACTCCCACCCTGGGATTTTTGCGAGGAATATCTTACACTTTAATTGTAGCAGTATTTGTGAGTTTATGTACAAGATTAAAATTATTTTGGAAAACTTAATATGAGTTCTTTAATTATTCCTTCTGAATTAATAGTAGTAACTGGCCCAGCCCGCTCAGGGAAAAGTGAATGGGCGGAAACCTTAGCCAGACAGTCTGAAAAACAAGTGATTTATATTGCAACTTCTCAACGAGATCCAACAGATCAAGAATGGCAAATGAGGATTCAAAAACATCAAGAACGTCGCCCGATGTCCTGGGAAATTTTAGAAGTTCCGATAGACCTAACCGCAACCTTAGAAAAAATATCGGGTCAAAATACTTGTATTTTAGTCGATTCCTTGGGAACTTGGTTAGCTAATTTGCTCGAACAAGATGAAATAACCTGGGAAAATACGCAGGATCAATTATTAAAAATATTAGATAAACTGCCAGGAATGATCATCTTAGTCGCCGAAGAAACAGGATGGGGAGTGGTT
The DNA here is from genome assembly GCA_036703685.1 of Candidatus Obscuribacterales bacterium. Lineage (GTDB taxonomy): Bacteria > Cyanobacteriota > Cyanobacteriia > Cyanobacteriales > Microcoleaceae > Planktothrix. Next base: position 1,014 of record DATNRE010000377.1, on the reverse strand, counting down.
CCCGCCTATGTCATGGGTAGAACCTTCCGCGATCGTTTAGGGGCGTTAGTGCGTCATTTAGGGGCAATAGCGAACTCCGTTTATCTGGTGACGGGCGGTTATGTTTTGAATTTGACCCAACTGGGTTCACCCTTGCAGTCAAAATAACCGTTTTCCTGATACCCTATTCCTAAGCTAAACTTTGTCTCTACCACGATTAACTTCAATCCTATGCCTAAATGGTTTATCTTGCACTGGCGTTTTCTGGGTATATTAATGGTTTTGGGTACAGTATTAGTCCCTTTTTTGTTAACAATTTATATTAAAACCGTTACGAATAATCGTCGATTTACACAACCGGAAACCGTCCCCAATAAACCCGTGGCGATTGTCTTTGGGGCAGGAGTTTGGGCGGATGGAACCCCCACACCGATGTTAGCAGATCGGGTAGAAGGGGCAGTAGAATTATATCGTTTGGGGCGAGTTAATAAAATATTAATGACGGGGGATAATGGGACTCCCGAATATAATGAAGTGGTGGCAATGCAGCAATATGCAGAACGTTTGGGAGTTCCGAATAAAGATATTAGATTAGATTATGCTGGATTTAGTACCTATGAAAGTTGTTATCGGGCTAAAGCAATTTTTGGTATAGAAAGGGCGGTTTTAATTACTCAAAAATATCATCTTCCCCGGGCCGTTTACACCTGCAATCAATTGGGTATAGAATCCGTGGGATTAGGAACACCAGACTGGGGAAAATTTCGGGATGATTCCATGAGATTCTATACCCAACGGGAAATTTTAGCGGTCATTAAAGCTATCCTAGAACTGCATATTGTTCGCCCTAAACCGACCTTTTTAGGGCCGTTTGAAGGAATGTCATGAATCAGTTATCAGTTATCAGTTAACAGTTAAGAGTTGACAGTTAACAGTTAAGAGTTGACAGTTAAGAGTTAACAAAGAGTTATCGGACAATACTAAACCTTGTAACTGGGGTCATAACTTACTATTCCCTATTCCCTATTCCCTATT
>DATNRE010000376.1:0-3682 GCA_036703685.1 Candidatus Obscuribacterales bacterium | reverse complement strand
AGCATTGGCTTTCGCTGTACGTCACACTCCCGAATTTAGCGACGCCAAACGGGAATCAAAATCAACTCAATTGATTGTTCAAAACGGTAACTTCCCTGGGTTGTTTCAAGTTACAAACCCGTTAAACGGTTCCATCTACAACGTTGTCTTACATCCCAACAAAACCTACTGTGAATGCCCTGATCATCAGTACCGCTCTATTGAATGCAAACACCTCAAAGCGGTTAAGTCAAAACAACCCAAGCCCACACCGATTCCGGTGATGACTTCTTATGCAGGAAAAGCCTTTAGCTCAGGGCGGCTTAAATCAATCAAGGCATCGGACATCAGTGATGAACAGCTTGATATTGCCAGAGCTTCTCTAGGTATCTAAGGAAGTGGGAACGATGAACAAAATATCACGGTTCAATCGTTCCCAAGTGCAATTTTTACGGCACTTGAGAACAGCCAAAACCCTTGATGCACGGCTTCTAAGCATTGATTTAAACCGAATCATTAAACCAGATGACATCATCATCGGAGCATCATTTTCTAACGGTCTAGTCGCTTGGTTATTGCGTAACGGTGAACGAGTTTTTATGGCTCAAAACCAACTCAGTCAATACCTTGAAGACTTAGCAGAACTGTAAATTATTGGGGGTTAAATTCCCCCTCTGACCGCCAAAAAGTAACGGAGCAAAATAATGAACAGATTTGAGCAAAACTGCCTTGAGAGTGAGGAACTAGCAGAAGATTTTATCATCAACAACATTGAGTTAGTTGACGTGGGAAACCCTGAATTTTGTAAGTTTGAACGTGCTATTAAATTCGATGGTACAACTCCTATTGAATGGATTGAAGTTTACGGGTTTAAGTTTGGTAATTGGGGTTTAGTTCCTTCAGAGAACGATTGGCAACTTTACCACATCCCAGAGGGAAAATTTGTTACTTTCCTACCTTTTAATTTAGCCAACGGATTAAAAGGATTGAAGATTCTAGCCGCGTTATTTGGTGAGGATTTCACCACACCCCAACTCGGTACTAAAGCTTACGCAAAAGCTTACCGACGAGCTTACAAATTTGAGAAGTATTGCGCCTCCGAACTGGTAGACCGGGCTTATTTTCTCCCTCCTGACTTTGATTACGACGATGATCCTGTTTAGGGTACACAAAAACCCTGAAACCCAATAAAACCGTACCCTAAATGAACCCAACGCCCCAACATTTAGGGTGCAAAACATACCCAAACCCCTACCCCATAACGCTTTAACCCTGCACCCTAAACCAACCTAACGACTCAGATTTAGGGTGCAAAAACACCTCAACACCATACCCCATAACCCTTTTAGCTGCACCCTAAAAAACTATGGCACGACCCAAACAAATCGAACTCAACTTAGAAACTGTTGTTAGATGGGCTTCTACCCTAAGCAAGTCCAAACTGTGGGAACTGATTGATGCACTGTTGGCACTGGCTGAAGCTGTAGAGGATGAACCCTTTCTCAATGCAAACACCAACAACGGCAATGGCAACGGTGGTGGAAGATTAGGGGGATATGTGGAACTGAAGATGATTAATGGCTGTGGGCCGTATCGGTACTTACGATTCAGAAGCAGAGGGCAGTATAAATCGGTTTACTTGGGCAAGGTTGAATCAGATTAACTTTAAACCGCTTGATAAGCCACCCCTAATCCAATAATTAAATAATAGAAGTGATAGGCAGAGAAAATACCTATTACTTCAATTGATAATTATTTGTTCCCTTAGCCAGAACAACTTGGATTTTTTTTCAATCCTTTAAATGTAAGGGCAGCTAATCCAACCAAACCTAAAATTGTGCTGGGTTCGGGAACAGAAGTCTGTTGCGTAAAACTTACATTTGAATCAGATGGAATCCCGAATGCAACAAAACATCAATTTGGTGAATTGATTTTTTAAGCCACTTGCGATCGCAACACCCACGCCCGGACAATCCTCTTAATGGGTTTAATGGGTTAGAACTGTTTCACGCGCTTTGGCTAGCTTGTGTTTAGGCAACAATTTCTACGCCTAGATGGGTTTACCAGAGCAGAACGGATTGGAATGACTGATCGTGTCAGTGAGGCAATTAACCAAGCAGGAGCTTGGATTACTGACTTTCACCAATACTCGAATATTCTAAAAGGCTTTGAGCAAGTTAATCAAACAGGGCTCAGGATTTTCACTTAACATTGTTATGATGAAAAACAACTAAATTTGACATCTTGAAACACCAACTTAAGTTGCCAATCATCCCAACCACGTTTGTTCCTGTTTGCAAGTTTCTATAAATTTTAGTGCAGGTCGCCACATCTAATATAAAAATCGTTTCTACTCATTTATCATGCCGTCTAATAACGAAGTTCCACGAGGATTCAAAATCCTGTCTGAGTTTCCAGTTTTGGTTATCGAATACCAGGAGAGAGAATCGCTTTACCCCATCACAGTCTTTAAAGCCCTTTAAATATAGTTATTGGTTAGGAATGGTATTAGCAGACTTTTACCAAGTTGAATTGCAATATAGCCAGTCTAAATCAATTGAATAAATCAACCCTCTGATCTCAGTAACACTAACGTTTTGGAAGCTTCCACATCTTCTAAAGAAAAGGCTGAAACCTATAACCCATCAGAATCAATTCAGCATGGGGCTTGCCCATCACATAGCGCAATACTCCAGTAAAGTTAGAGCCACGGGTAATATTGGCAATCATAAGGACACCTTATAAATTTCTGACAGCAGTTGGGCAATGCTAACCGCCCGTTCACTTATATCGGGGTGGTTGGTGCTGCGCGCGATCGTATTCAACGCACTCAGTTCCTCAACAAGCTTTGACACCAATATAGAAAGAGTTGTCTGTGAGGAATGAGTTGGAGGGCGAGGTAAATTGCGGCTCAAACTGCAACGGCGCACATACTCAGAGATGGAAACCTGACGCTCTGTTGAATATTGCTGCAACAAAAGTAACTCAGCTTCACTAACGCGCACATCAATTCGTTTGAGTTTAGATTGATTGGGAAATTTAGTAGGATTTTTCATAGCCTTAAATTAGCCAAGATTTTAATGAACCTAACTCTAACTTTAGATATACATCTGTACGGACAATCCTATTGCTTGCTCCCTCAATTCTCCTCGGAAAACCTGAAGCTTTGTCTGAAACTTTCGTGAGTAGAGGGGGAGTGATTTACGTCCAAATTGTAGTGAAGTCTGAGTAATTCCTGCACTAATTATCACCGAAAACTAGGGCGAAACTAAAGGGAGTGAGTGAGAACAAGTGCAAAAGAAACTCAAAAAAGTGCAGAAACTTATATCTAAAGGCACAAATAGGTGCAGAAAGATCTCGTTAAATTAAGGGTGAAAATACTAAATGGGAGTCACAGAGGTATGGAAAAAAATACAACGAGACTCATCAAAATTTGGGCGGATTTAGGAGACTCCTCCCTCAAACTCATCGTGCAACTTCCTAATCATCCCCCTCAAAAATTAATGATGGGTTCGAGAGTTGTGGAGTTGGATGATTTCCAAATTACTCAACATCAAGGCAGTTTACTGGTTAAAAGTTATCCCCAAACGTATGCGTGGATCAGATTGGGTACACAATACTATGCAGTGGGGAAACTGGCTGAAAAATATGCGGTAGATGCTACTCGCTCATCTGAACAAAAACAACCCAAGCAAATGACTGC
>DATNRE010000375.1:0-3805 GCA_036703685.1 Candidatus Obscuribacterales bacterium | reverse complement strand
TAAGGAGGGTTGAAACATTTCTGTATCCACTCCCCTCTGCCATAAATCTAACCTTTCAATCCCATGATGATCGAGTTCTTGTACCATGGCTGTTGAGGTACAAAGATTCAATTGGGCCTGGTTATGGGCGGCCCTTAACATACTCCAGAGCAATTCCTCCAACATTCCTAGACCATAATGGTGCAAATATTGGGGAAGATGGGTATGGTAGGATGCCACTAAGGGAATATTTAACTTTTTGGCATAATATAATCCCCCTAGCCCCAAAATTGCGGGATTGGCAACGTGAATCAGATCAGGCTGGAATTTTTCGAGTTCCACACCGATGCCTGGATGGGGAATGCCGAGTTTTAATTCGGGGTATAGGGGTAGGGGAAATCCTTCTACGCCATAGATTTTGGCCCCTTTATAGTCCGTGAGTCCTCCGGCCGGGGAAATGACTAAAACCTGATCTCCCAACCGTTGTAACTGTTCCACCGTATGACACAGCCGGGTCACGATCCCATCAATTTTGGGCAAAAAAGTCTCAGTGAAAAGAGCAATTCGCATACAAGCTATACACTGATATCAATAGTCCGAGCTCCCCCATCATCTCAGAATTTGCGATCGCTGTTAAGAATAGGTAATGGGTAATGGGTAATGGGTAATGGGTAATGGGTAATGGGTAATGGGTAATGGGTAATGGGTAATGGGTAATGGGTAATGGGTAATAGGTAATGGGTAATGGGTAATAACCTGATAATCTGTAGGGGCGGGTTCTTTTAGATTTTGGTTAATCACTTAAATCTCGATGAACCCGCCCCTACAATTTGGTTAATCACTTAAATCTCGATGAACCCGCCCCTACAATTTGGTTAATCACTTAAATCTTGATCAACCTGCCCCTACAATTGGTGGAGGTGGGTTCCTTTAGATCTTTGTTAATCACTTAAATCTTGATCAACCCGCCCTCACAACTGATCACTAATTTGGGGTTAAATTTTAACAATGATAGTCTCGGAAACCCGTTCTATTCCTTTAGTGGAACTTGCTGCAAAAACTCGTTTGGCGGCACAGAAATTAGGGATATTATCAACAGCAGAAAAAAATCAAGCCATTGAAGCTGTTGCTCAGGCTTTAGAAGCGGCTGCATCGGAAATTATTGCCGCTAATGAAGTTGACTGTCGCGCCGCCGAAGCCGAAGGAATTGCAAAACCGTTATATAATCGTCTCAAGTTTGATGCTTCTAAATTAAAGAGTACCATTGCCGGATTAAGAGATGTTGCTAAATTGTCTGATCCGGTGGGCGTGGTGCAAATTCATCGAGAATTAGATCAGGGTTTAATTCTCAAAAGAATTACCTGTCCGTTAGGGGTTTTAGGGGTAATTTTTGAAGCTCGCCCGGAAGCGGTGATTCAAATTTCTGCCTTAGCGATTAAATCGGGAAATGGGGTAATTTTAAAAGGCGGAAAAGAGGCGATTAATTCTTGTCAAGTTTTGGTTAAAGCCATTCGTCAAGGATTATCCCAAACGGCAATTGATCCCGATGCAGTGCAACTTTTAACCACCCGGGAGGAAATTTTAGAATTATTACGATTAGATGATTATGTGGATTTAATTATTCCTCGGGGTTCTAATGCTTTTGTCAAGTTTGTGCAGGATAATACTCGGATTCCCGTATTAGGTCACGCGGAGGGAATTTGTCATGTTTATATTGATAAATTGGCGGATATTAAAAAAGCGATCGCCATTACGGTTGATGCCAAAACCCAATATCCGGCGGCTTGTAATGCGGTGGAAACCCTATTAGTTCATGAAGATATTGCCTCGGAGTTTTTATTAGAAGCGGTAACGGCTTTACAAGCTAAAACTGTTGAATTGCGCGGGGATGAGAAAACCCTAAAAATTGTTAATATTAAACCCGCAACTGCCGAAGATTGGTCAACAGAATATAGCGATTTAATCTTATCGATTAAAATTGTTGAGAGTTTAGAAGAAGCGATCGCCCATATCAATACCTATGGTTCGGGTCATACTGACGCTATTATCACAGAAGATCAAGGCACAGCAAATACCTTTTTAAATCAAGTTGATGCGGCGGGCGTTTTCCATAATTGTTCGACTCGTTTCGCCGATGGATTTCGTTATGGTTTCGGGGCAGAAGTAGGAATTAGTACCCAACAAATGCCTCCCCGTGGCCCCGTGGGTTTGGAAGGGTTAGTTACTTATAAATATCAAGCGGTAGGGGATGGGCATATTGTGGAAACCTATTCTGGAAGTAAAGCTAAACCGTTTACCCATCGAGATTTATAATATCGTAATCGGTAATAAGTTATACTACTAGCCAGGGGTTTTTCTCCTTGGCTAATCTTGACAAATCACTTGTTATGAATTCAAAAAATAAAGACATTTTAGTTCGGTTTTATTTGGGTTTATCGCCTGATGCTCACGGACGGAAAATCGAAGATATTTGGCAATGGGGACATGATCGTTTGGAATATACCCATGATTATATTCAATGGTTATTTCCTATGGTGGAAAAAAGCAATTTTAATCGAAATGCGCCCACCTTAAATTCCTCTGTTATTGAAACTTTTAGAAACAGTCCAGAATTAAAACAAAGGTTAGGTCAATCTCTATTATTAATGTTAAATTTTTATGGATTAAAATTAGAATCCCAGCCCTCTGAAGGGATAAAAATTATTAAGGGTGAAAACTATCAACACAGAAAAAAAAACTGGGTTGATTGGCGAGATCATAACTATTTACGCCTGACTCGAATTTTAACCAGTTTAAAGCTATTAGGACTAGAAAATGAAGCCAAAGCCTTATTTCAATGTTTAGATGAAATTTATCAAGAAGAAAAGGATAAAATTGGGTCAGAAACCTATAGTTATTGGAAAAATTATTAAGATATATAATAACGATAATCCGTGAGCTTTTTTACAATTTCTTGGTTTTCTTTCTGTCTTTGTGGTTATATGAAATCCTTTAATACTTGCTACAAATACTTAATCAGGTGACTATTCTCTGTTCCCTATTCCCTCCCTATCTTTAACACTAATTTCAGAATTTCAGATTAAATTAGGCTTAACAATCATCAATATACCAGAAAAAGCCCCCCTAACCTATCATTGATTAGAGGGGCTTTTTAAGATTAAGCTAAACCATCGTTAGGGGTAGTTGGGTTAAACAAACCTACAGTCGCTTGATAGGAAAAGACATTAACAGATGTTACCTGTTCAATGCTCAGACCCGTATATTGAACTAAGGCTTGAGTATTGGCTTGTTTGAAGGTTTCAAAGTCCAATTCAGGATTATTGGTTAAAAATTCATCGCTGAACGGTTTATGACCATCTAACAACCCTTTGCCCATCATATAGGTAACAATTTGAGGATTGGTCAGTCCATCAACCGACTCAATACTGTAGTGGGTTAAGATGTCTTCCTGCACTTCAGGATCAGCAACGTATTCGTCGAAATCTTTCAACCATTCTGAGGTTTTATTCCCTTTAATTAAACCTTCGCCGGTTGCATAGACAGACAACTCATCGTTGCTAATTTCGGAGTCTCCATTGGTATCGATTTTGGCTTGATTTTCTGCGATATCATCGGCATATTCTTCTTGATACCAAACCAAGTCAATCGTTGGAGCCGTGCTGGAAACATCTTCCGGGTTTTCCATCGCATAATCAAAGACTTTTTTAGGTTCGAGATTGTAGACATTTTCCACACGGTAATTGTCTAACAATTCTTCCCCGCCTTGATTGACATAGTAGTCGAGATTGGTGTATTTTTTCCCGTCTAAATCGAAGGAGGAAGCTTG
>DATNRE010000374.1:0-2287 GCA_036703685.1 Candidatus Obscuribacterales bacterium | reverse complement strand
TGGGCGGGAGTTCTGGGCAATCATTTAATTGGTGCGGTGCTCGGCGGCATTTCAGGGGGGCTAGGGAGTATATTAGCCGGGGGTGGCGTCGGATTAATTGTTGGGGGCGGCGATGCTTTACCCTACCGTAACCGCCTGAATGCGGGGAAATATTTAGTCGTGGTTACGGGTTCGGAAACCCTGATGCGCAAAGCTAATCGGATTTTAAGAGACTTGGAACCGGAAAATATTCAAGGTTATACCGTGGGGGAAAATGAATAATTAAAATAGGCGGAATTGATCATGGAATCTATCCCTTTTCTTCCTAGATATTTTTAATTATTTAGAAAGAAAATTCCTTACAATCAATCGCATTTTTAATTAAAAATGTTATCATAATAATAGCATAAATTTTCATCTTCCCTCACCTAAAATCCCCCCATGTTACCCAGAGAAGAACTCCTAAAAGGCATTGAAAATCGAGATAGTCTAGCCCGGGTGATCGACTTGGCAGAACAAGCCCTGAAAACCTGGGAAATTACCCTAACGGATTTCCTTTCTCCCCCGGAATTGGCTGAATCTCAAAAGGTGTTTAGCCGATTAACAGAAGTACAAATGCTCCCATGGGGCGGTTACCCCCAAGCGGAACGCCAACGGTTAGGAATTGCCCGATCTGAACTTCCTATTGATGAAACTCAAGTTAGCGTTGTTGTGTTAGAAATATCGGGTAATTTTCTCTTTGACCCGGCTACCCATCGGGACTTTTTAGGGTCGATGTTAGGGACGGGAATTGTCAGAGATAAAACCGGGGATATTATTGTTTTAGGAGAACGGGGAGCCCAAACTATTGTTACCCCAGAATTGGCGGATTTCTTAGAATTAAATCTGACTCAAGTGCGGTCTGTTCCCGTGAAAACACGACGAATTGATCCGGGGGAATTAAAGGTTAGAGAACCTAAGAAAAAAGAGTTAACTACCGTAGAAGCTTCTATGCGTTTAGATGCGATCGCCTCTGCTGGATTTGGGATGTCTCGGAGTAAGATGGTGAGTTTAATTGATGGGGGAGATGTGCGGGTTAATTGGAAGGAAATTACCCAAGCGAGTTATCAATTGAAATCGGGGGATTTGATTGCTATTCGGGGAAAAGGACGGTTAGAAGTTAAAGATATGGCTATTACTAAAAAACAAAGATATCGAGTTGAATTAACCCGCTATCAGTAATCAGTTTTTACTGAATAATTTAAGGAGAATATTAGTCATGGTCAGACTTTATGATCAATCCTTTGAAATTTTAAAAAGAGAATTGCAAAAAAATGCTCAGAAAGATTTAGTCGGGGAAGTTGGAGAAAAAATTATTCTCAAACGTTTAGAAAAAATGCGATTACAATCGGGTGAACCTCTCACTTTAGATGAATTACAAAACTTGGTAGCCGATCAATTTCCTGACTTTAATCAATCGGTTTTAAAGCAAGCTGCAAAAGCCAATCATCCCCCCGGAATTGGGTCTAAAATGCTTTTAGGTACAGCCATTTTAGGGGGATTTGTAGGAATTGTGGCTCTAGCTAATTTACCCTATCCGATGATTCGCTTTCCCGTGTCAAAAACCGTTCCTATTTTATTAATTCCCAGTTATATTAGTATGGATTATAACTATCGACAAGCCCTGTCCTTAGTCGAACAATCCGATCAATTAGTTAATCAAGCTACGGCAATTACAGATATTGAATTAGGCGTTGAAAAAGTGGGAAAAGCCCAACAACATCTGGATAAACTTCCGGTTTGGTTTTTAGGGTATTATCCTAAAGCCTACTGTTCGTTTAGGGGTTGTATTTGGCGATTTACCTTCGATGAATATGAAAGTGCTAGAAAGAATATCGGACGGATGGAATCTAAAATTTTTCAAGAAAAAAATGCCTATCAAGAATATACAAAAGCTGAACAATTAATCAAGGAATCTGAAAATAACTTCCCCAAACTCTCCCCTGGAAATGAACAACAACAGATGATTAACCAGTGGCAAAAAGCCATTGATCAATTAGATAAAATTCCCTCCCAAACCTTAGCCGGAAAATTAGCTCAAAAAGACTTAGAAACCGCCAAACGAGATTTTCAAGAAAAACTGGGATTTGTCGCCGGAGCAATTAAAGGAAATACCTTAATTGATGCGGGGATGCAGATTGGAATTCAGGCTGCAAAAGCTGCTCAAAATCCCCCCCACAGTGCCAAAGAATGGGAACAAGTGATTAAACTATGGGAAGAAGCCATTCGTCGTTTAGAACAAGTTTCGACGGATAATCCTAGTTATTTA
>DATNRE010000373.1:0-18787 GCA_036703685.1 Candidatus Obscuribacterales bacterium | reverse complement strand
TCCTCAGTAGAGACGTGCCATGGCGCGTCTGTAACAGTTATCAGTGTAGGAGTAATCAGTAGAGGGAGGTTCATTTGTGATTTAGGTGATTAGTGATTAATCAAGATATGATAGAGCCCTGAAGGGCTTACTACGAATCAGGAACATTAGGTACATTTTTATGTCAGAACAATTTTTTAAACAATCGATTCCAGAAATTAGTGTTCAAGAGTTAGAAAATTTACTAAAAACGGTTCCCCAAACCGAGTTTCAGTTAATTGATGTGCGGGAACCTCAAGAAATTGAAATGGCAAAAATAGAAGGATTTATTAACTATCCTTTAAGTCAATATAGCGACTGGTCAGATAAAATTTTAGTTCAACTTGACCCACACCAAGAAACCTTAGTTCTGTGTCATCATGGCATGAGATCTGCCCAAATGTGTCAATGGTTGATTCAGCAAGGTTTTACCCAGGTAAAAAATATTAATGGGGGAATTGATGATTATTCAATTTTAGTTAATCCCAGGATTCCCCGATATTAAAAAATATCCATTTTATTTCAAGAATAATGATAGAAACCCAGATTAAAAAATCAGATTTCGTCCTTTCTCCCTACATGAAAAGTAATAATTTATGGGGAACTTATCAAATCTTAAATACCGTTATTCCTTATCTGATTTTATGGATTTTAGCCGTTAAAGCTGCCACTATTTCTCTCTGGTTGCTACCACCAATTATGGTGTTAATCACCCTATTTTCAGTCCGTTGTTTTTCCTTAATGCACGATTGCGGACACTACTCCCTATTTACTTCTAAAAAAGTGAATCGAGTTGTGGGTTTTGTCCTGGGTGTGATTAACGCCATCCCCCAATATCCCTGGTCAAGAGGACACGCCTATCACCACAAAACCAATGGGGACTGGGAACGTTATCGCGGCCCCTCGGCTTTAATTTCGACGGAGGAATTTGCTAAACTGAGTCCATCGGCTCAGGGGTGGTATGAATTTCTCAGACATCCATTCATGATTTTTCCGGGGGGTTTTTTCTATCTCGCCATTAAACCTAGACTAGCATTAATCCTGGGAATTTATGGTTGTTTTATTCATGTTTTAACTTCCTTCAAACAAGATAAAAATATGAGTTGGAGGGAGCGTTTCTCCTCTTATCAATCCAGAAATTGGTATACCACCGGGGAGTTTTGGGATCTACTTTTGAACAATATTTGTGTAGTTGGGGGCTGGATTATCCTCAGTCATTAGTTAGGATGGGGGTTTTTCTGGACGGTGTATTCTATCACCCTAACCTGTTCAGCGGCGCTGTTTATTTGTGTGTTTTTTGTACAACATAACTTTGAGGGTTCCTACGCCCATAAAACCGCAGGTTGGGACTATCTCCGAGGTGCAATTGAGGGCAGTAGTTACCTGGAATTACCTCGGATTTTAAAGTGGTTTTCCGCCGATATTGGCTATCATAATATTCATCATCTGTGTGAAAGAATCCCCAACTATAATCTCGAAGCTTGTCATAATCAGAATATACATTTACTCGCTGGGGTCAAAACCCTGAGAATTTCAGATATTCCTGATTGTTTTAAGTTTATTCTCTGGGATTCTACGGCTAACCGTCTAGTCTCGATCCGGTCATTTCGTCAAGCTGCGGCTTTAAATTCTCTAAACAAAATGCCAGCAGTGATTAAGTCCGTTTAAACCCCCTAACATGGAGACCCTTGATTATGGTAGATCAATCTGTTCAATCTAATTTTTCCGATGCTATTGATCAAGGATATTACTTAGATCGAGATTGCACCACTTTATCCCGTCATGTTCTCCAACAACTCCAGAGTTTTTCCCACGATGCTCAGGATATTAGCGCTTTAATGAATCGCATCGGATTGGCGGGAAAACTCATCGCTCGTCGGTTATCTCAGTCGGGTTTAGTGGATGATGCGTTAGGGTTTACCGGGGCCGTAAACGTGCAGGGAGAGTCCGTACAACAGATGGATGTTTATTCCAATTCCGTGTTTATTTCGGTGTTTAAACAAAGCGGTTTAGTCTGTCGTTTGGCTTCCGAAGAAATGGAAAAACCCTTTTATATTCCCGAAAATTGCCCGATTGGACGTTATACTTTGCTCTATGATCCCCTGGATGGTTCATCAAATTTAGATACTAACTTAAATGTCGGATCAATATTTGCGATTCGTCAACAGGAAGGCAATGATGAAGACGGGGAGGCGAAGGATTTATTACAAAGTGGACGCAAACAAATTGCCGCCGGATATATTCTTTATGGCCCGAGTACGATTCTCGTTTATTCGATTGGAACTGGGGTTCATGCGTTTATTCTTGACCCGAGTTTGGGAGAATTTATTCTAGCAAATGAGAATATTAAAATTCCTGATCATGGGCCGATTTATAGTGTGAATGAAGGGAATTTTTGGCAGTGGGATGAATCCATTCGAGATTATACCCGTTATGTTCATCGTCATGAAGGATATACGGCTCGTTATAGTGGGGCTTTAGTGGGAGATGTGCACCGAATTTTATATCAAGGCGGGGTGTTTTTATATCCGGGGACTGTGAAGAAACCCGAGGGAAAATTACGGTTATTATATGAGTCTGCACCCATGGCTTTTTTAATTGAACAAGCGGGGGGAATGGCTTCAACTGGAAATCAAGAAATTTTAGATGTGATTCCCGAAAAACTGCATCAACGTACCCCTTTAATTATTGGTAGTAAGGAGGATGTAATGTTAGTTAAATCATTTATTGAAGATCGCAAACGTCGGGAACAAGAAGGGGGGATTGAATAAAAATTAACGCCCTGTGATTTTTTCGGTTCTCCCTGACCCCGGGCTGTTTCCCAGTCTGGGGATTGGGGGAAATTTTCGCCTTAAATCGATTAAAACTCTTGCCTTTTGCGGTGAAATGTGCTAATAAAACATCTAAACTAGAGTTTTCATGCAGAAACCATGCAACCGAAAAACTTCAAATCAAAATTCAAGCAAACGGTACAAATCTTGGTCGCCTCAGACGTACCTGCGTTGTATGGGAGTCTGCTGTTGAGAACCTCTAGCGTTGTCATCGGTCTAACCCTGGGGACGGCCTATTCCTTAGTTGCACAAGCAGCCGTTGTCGTAGACTGGAAAATTAACCCCAACACGGGAGTTGTGGAGGTGGAATTGCCTCCGGGGAATCAGCCCCAATTATCGGTTTTTAACCTTCCCCCCCGTTTAGTCCTCGACCTTCCGAATACGGAAGTTAAAGTTAATATTACAGAACGCTATGAGACGGGCGTGATTAGTCAAGTCAGTTTAATTCAGACCAAACCCCAACAGGCTCAACTGGTGGTGGAATTTACACCCGGGATCACCGTTGACCCCCAGGCCCTCGATTTACGACAAATTGGCATTGATAATCTTTGGGTCTTGCGTCCTACCCTCCAAACCTTACCCCCGGAAGCCCCAGCAACTCCGGCGAGTACCGTGGCGATCGCCCAACCCCAAACCACTCCCACCCCTGCCCCCAGTAGGGTTCCTACGGCCACCGTCAAACCCCCAGCATCCCCGAAACCTCCTCAATCTGCCGTGGGTCAATATGACCCCCGACAAACGGCTTTACCCAACCCCCAACCGACCCGGGACGCGAGTGTAGAGGTAGTGCGGGTTCCCTTAACTCAGCCGCGTCAAGCTCAACTATTTCCCAGCGTTCCACCCGCCCCGGAAACCACGGCTTTTCGTCCTCGGGTTCCGGTTGTTCAAGCAAATGCTTATCCCTACGCACCGACATTTTCCCCCCAAGCTGTTCCCTTTGGTCAACCTTTGCAGCCTCTACAACAATCCTATGTGAATCCCCGTCCCTCAGCAATTCTGCTGCCGACGGGAACCGCTTTAACCTTGCTGTATCCCACGGAAGATCAGGTGCGTTTAACTGATCGTTCTGAACGCCAGGATGTGTTGTTATTGCAAGGGGGAATTGTGGATAGTTTGGGCAATTATATTGTGCCACCCGATACGCCGATTGTCGGAGAGTTTGAAACTACCACTAAAGGCAGTCGATTTATTGCCCAAGCGATTAATTTAGACGGTCGCAGTATTCCGATTCAAGGTCAATCTAATTGGATACCTGGGTCTTTAGAAATTCGTCCTGAACGGGTAGGAATTGGGACGGGTGCTGGAAGTTTGGCCGGGTTTGTAGTTAGTGGTTTTACCGGAGTTGGGGCTTTGGTCGGTGCCATTGCCGGGGCAGGAATTGGAATTGGGACTTCTCCTTCTCCCACCACGTTACAACCGGGTCAAATGATTTCTATTCAGTTAACCCAAGATCTGACAACTCCTAACTTCTTTTTAGTCAATCAATAGGCTAATTTAGCACTTTTTGCACCGTATAAGAAGGGGCTTCTATAATCAGAATATGATGGGGAATATCCGTCACTTCAATATTAAAAAGATCATCTGATGTTTTCACTAATATTGACTTCGCAGCCCCTTTGAGTTGAGAGGCTTTATCTAGCTTTATGCAGACTTTCTCCGTGTCGCTGGACTCGAATCGGAACAGGTTTTCCTCGATAGTTCTGTTTTAAAATGGCATCAATTCCTTGATTTCTTTGAACCGGAATAACATCTAAACTTGAAATAATATTCAGAGCTTCCTCATCCACATTCTGGTAAGCTTTTCGACCTTTTTGCAACAACAAAGACTCGGATTTAATCGAGGTTTTTAATCTATCTTGAGAGATTTGAACAGCATCCGGTGAAATATCAATTCCCAATCCTGAACGATTTAATAGTTTAGCTGCAATAATGGTTGTCCCACTCCCACAAAATGGGTCTAATACAAGATCCCCCGAATTAGATGCTAATTCAATAATTTGTTCTAGGAGTAAAATCGGTTTTTGACTAGGATAACCGATACGCTCTTTGGCTTTTGGGTTTAAATAGGGAATCTCCCAAACATCACTTAATGGGACTCCTTTTTTGGGGTCAGCCGGAATAATTTCCCCCTGATTATCCCTAGCATAAACCGCTTTACCATGTTCATCTCTGGTACGTTTCTGTAAGATTTGATCAATATTAGTAGATTCTGAATAATTACAATAAATTGGATTAAAAGTAAATTGATTAGTTTTAGAATAAAAAAATATCGTTTGATGGGCGGGTAACAATCCTTTTTTAGAATTTGACCAGCGTTTGTAACTCCAAATAATTTCCGATCTAAAATTTTTTTGACCAAAAATATGATCTAAAATTGCTCTAATGATATAATTAGCATGGGTATCACAATGCACAAAAATTGATCCATCTTCTCTTAAAACATGATGTAGAACAGCTAATCGATCATAGAGAAATTTTGCATAGTCTTGATGACTTTCCCATAAATCATCATAACTAAATTCAGATTTTCTATCTCTTGTTTTTAAAGACTGCTGCTTTTGAGTCAAAAAAGGCGGATCTAAATAAATCAAATTAACAGAATTTTTCTCTATTCCCTGGACGATATCAAGACAGTCTCCTTGAAGAATATCGTAAGTATTGTTCATGACTTGAAGGTGTGAGAGTTGCCATAAATCAGATAAGTTTTGTATTGAGATAATTTCTCCTGTTGAAAACTGCAAAACCCCGAACCCAAGATGACTAATTTACAGCCATCTCGCGTTCAGGATTAAGTTGAATCTTCCCTATTTTAACTGATTATTCGGCGGCGGTTGCTAATCCTTCCGTTGCCCCTTTTGTTCGGCGACGAGTTAAGGTATTGAATAACATTTGACCAATAGCTTTGACTAAATTCCCTTCTAATTCATTGAACATTTTCATGTTCATCCCAAAGGCATCATTGGCTTCATCGACAATGCGAGTTGCCATTTCTTGGTCAATATCAACACTATCCATTTGTTGACGATAATTGACCTTGAAAGCTTTTTCGTCGGGAATATCATTAAACTCGTAAAACTCAGTTCCTTGTCCATCTTGCAGATTCATAGCGTTTTGAGCAATTCCCTTCAGAATTTGCCCCCCAGACAAGTCACCTAAATAGCGAGTATAGAGATGGGCAATTAACAATTCTGGTTCAGAATTAGAAATTTCCCGAATCCGAGCAACATAAGATTTTGTAGCTTCAGAAGGTTGCACTTCTTCCTTCCAATTAGCACCATGATAAAAGTATAAATCCTGCTCTAAACTTTGTTTGCGGTTCAGTTCAGGAAAATACAATTTAGATAAAATTGGATGGTTACGGTGGCGTTCCATTTCTTCTTCCATTGCAGAATAGACAAAATAGAGATTTCCCGCCAATTTCCGGTAAGACGTTTTTTCTACCGTGCCTTTTAAAAAGCACTTAATAAAACCAACGTTTTCCGCCATGGTGTGAGACTTCTTTGTGCCTTCTCGCAGTTGGGTTGCTAAGTTAACGCTCATACTAAAATTCTAATCCCAAAGCTAAATTCAATCTAATTTTTAATATTAAACTAATTTGATGAGAAATCGTGTTAAGAATTGTCACATTTACCCATGATACTAACCAACCCGTTATATTTCTAACCTCTTTGTGTCTTTGTAGTTTAATAAACCTTGACCCCTCACCTACAATTTAATTAAACTAACCGCTATTTTACCTCGAAAACAAACCTCTACATCTGTTCCCGCTTCATAAAGGCGATCGCTATAATTTCCATGATAATGAAAATAATCTCCTTCTACTCTATAATTAATCGGTAAAGATTGGGTTCCTAATTTACAAAATACCACATCGGGGTCGGGATCTTCCGGTTCCAAATAAGGAAAATTAACATTCCAAAAACACCCCCGTTGCGGCGGATGTTTCATTAATTCATTCAACACTAAATTTGCCCATCGGGTCGCCCTTTTCCAATTTACGGGTTTTCCTTTTTTGCGATATTGCGATAAAGCTATCCCCGGAATTCCCTGAATTGCCGCTTCCCTCACCGCCGCCACCGTCCCAGAAATATACACATCAACCCCCATATTTCCCCCCGGATTAATTCCTGAAATCACCCAACTTAAATCAGGACAAAGATGGGATACTGCTAACCGAATACAATCGGCGGGAGTTCCCCCGATCGCATATTCTATTTCTGAACGTTTTTCAACATGAATACCTTGATGGGTCGTAACTTGATGTCCGCATTGAGAATATTCTTTTTGAGGAGCAATCCAGATTTTTTGCCCGGAAATTGCCTCCCCTAACGCTTTAATTCCGGGGGCATCAATACCATCATCATTGGTTAAGACTATTTTCATTTTTTTTAAGGGAATGGGGAATAGGTAATGGGTAATGGGTAATGGGTAATGGGAACTAGGTTAAAATATTGCCTCCCATAATTTTAATATAACGACGATTTAATTCCTCCCGCATAAAGGGTAAACCCTGTAAATTTGGATCTTTTGCTAATACTTTTTGAGCAGCTTCCCTTGCTAATTGTAACACCTCCTGATCCTCGACTAAACTGGCTAAAGCAAAATCCGGTAAACCCGACTGACGAGTGCCTAAAACCTGTCCTGGCCCCCGCAATTGTAAATCCATTTCGGCAATCAAAAACCCATCCTGAGATTGTTCTAAAACCTGTAACCGTTGGCGCGCTTCCGGGGTAGAACCGCCTAACATTAATAAACAATAGGATTTATCTTTTCCTCGACCCACCCGTCCCCGTAATTGATGCACTTGAGATAATCCAAACCGCTCGGCATTTTCAATTAACATCACCGTAGCATTAGGAACATCCACCCCCACTTCCACCACCGTTGTTGATACCAAAATCTGAGTTTCTTTATCCCGAAATAGAGTAATGGCTTCATCTTTTTCCGCGCTACTCATGCGACCATGGAGCAACCCAATTTTAAACTCGGGAAAAATCTTAGACTGTAATTTTTGATGTTCCTCCACCGCCGATTTAACATCTAATTTTTCTGATTCTTCAATTAAGGGTAATACCACATAAACCTGTCTACCTTTTGCTACCTCCCGTTGAATTAAATCATAGGCATCCCGTCGTTGTTTTCCGGTTAAAATTGTGGTTTGAATGGGTTGGCGACCGGGGGGAAGTTCATCAATTTGACTCACATCTAAATCCCCATGTAAAGTTAGAGCTAAGGTGCGGGGAATGGGAGTGGCAGTCATGGTTAAAACATGGGGAGATTCACCTTTTTGTTGTAATCTGGCTCGTTGTTGCACCCCAAATCGATGTTGTTCATCTATCACCACTAAGCCCAAACGATGAAAATTTACCTTATCTTGAATTAAGGCATGGGTTCCAACTAAAACTGGTAATTCTCCCGTTTCTAAATGGGCATGAATTTGACGTCGTTTGCCCACTTTCGTTGAACCCGTTAATAATTCGACAGGCAGGTGCATTAAATTAAACCAACTGACTAATTTTCGATAATGTTGTTCGGCTAAAACTTCCGTCGGCGCCATTAAAGCGGCTTGATATCCGGCTTGAATTGCCGCTAACATTGCCACCACCGCCACCACGGTTTTACCCGCCCCCACATCTCCTTGCACTAATCGATTCATCGGTTCAGGGGAATATAAATCCTGAAGAATTTCTTGAATTACCCGATCCTGAGCCTGGGTTAATTGAAAGGGTAAAATTTGATAAAATTCATCAATCAATTTTCCCTTGGGGGCTAAAATTGCACTGGTTTCAACTTGTTTCTGTTGTTGTCTTCGGGTTAATAATCCTAACTGTAAATAGAAAAATTCATCAAAGACTAATCGCCGTCTAGCCGCCGATAAACAATCTCGGTCTGGAGGGAAATGGATATTCTCAATGGCATTAGTTAAGCCAATTAATTGATATTGATTTAATAATCCTGGGGGTAAGGCATCTTTTAATTGTTTCGCTGCCGGTAAAACCGCAATTACTGCTTTTCTCACCACATCTGCCCCGATGCCATCTGCTAACGGATAAACGGGCAAAAGTCGCCCAATTTTCATCGATTCAATTTGACCCCCGGCATCATCTAAAACCTCTAATTCCGGGTTATCTAAGGTAATGCCATATTGATTTTTTTTGACTAAACCCGATGCCGCAATTAACGCCCCGGGAGCATAATTATTTTTTTGTTGATGTTGCCAACCTTTACTACTATATCGATTTCCGGCATAAAACCGACTAATTTTAAGCTGTCCGGTATTATCGCTTAAGACTAATTCTAATATGGTTAATTTTTTATTGCGCGGACTACTAAAACAACTACACCGTTTCACCTGAGCAATTAGGGTTACGGTTTCCCCCGGTTCGAGTTCTTTAATTTTTACCTGTCGGGCGTAGTCAATATGATCCCGGGGATAATAATACAGTAAATCAAATACGGTTAAAATTCCTAATTTAGCGACGCGATCGCTATTTCTTGGCCCGATAATTTTTTCTAAGGATTGTTCTAAGGAAATCTCAACATTTTTGGCTTTTTCCGCCATTCCAGCACTACGAGCCTGGGGGTTTCGATTGTGTTCTTTTTCCCGAATATCCGATACTTTATTTCTACATTCAAATAACCGTTGTAATTGCAATAAAAATCGTCTCGTATCGGCAATTAAATGTTGTCGGTCTTCTATGGCTAATTCAGGATAGCGTAAAAATTCCTCCGCCAAATCTTGACAGCGTTGCTGAGTCTCCGGCGGTGCATTTTCAAACAATTCTTTTAAACTCACATAAAAAAATTCATGGAACTGATATTGACTCCCCTGTAAATTCGTAAAACCCCGTTCTGCTTCCACGCACAACGCTTTACTAAATCTCCACCAGTCCGGTTGATAAGATTTCATCTTAATCTCAGTTCCTAATTACCCTGTCTTTGTGACTCACCACAGTCTATTATAATATATTGTATTGTCAGCAGAACAGAGATTTCCTTGGCTTTTCTTTAACCTCTCTACTCGGCTTTTTAATAATAGGAATTAACGCCAATTTCAGGGGGGTTGACAATAACAAATCGATTTTGCTATAATTTTAGCAAAAGCCAGTGGCGGGATTATGGACTTACACTTGATTTTTTAAGCAATAAATCTTAGAACCCTTTATCCATCGCCTTACAGACTTTTCTAATTTCCCTACTCCTCAATTTTCGGGAAAAATCAAAGGGAATTTTAAAGAAGGTTGACACGAATAGTTTTCGGGTGCTATAATTTTAGTAGATGCTACTGGGGGTCGTTCGTCCCTACTCTTGATTTTTTAGTCAATCAAAACCCCTAAAACCTTAACCCACAACTATTACAACCCTTTTTAATCCTCATACCAACTAGCTCGCCAAGCAGCTTCCGCCTGAAGTATAGCCCTCTCCCGTAACTTTTTTTGATAGTCCCGACGGATACCACTCAACTGTCCCGATAGATGGCGGAGTTGGTGGCGTCGCGCCATCACATTAGCATCCGCAAACTCAATTTCCCCTAAGCGCAGATGAATCGCCGTTAACTTGGTCATGATAGAGGTTTGGGACTCGTCATCATCCTCCGTCTCAATCATGATCTGGAGCAAATTCGCTGGCCCCGCCACCATATCGGTAGAAGCATCCGCCTTAGAAGCCACTTCCAAAATCGCTTCGGGTAGCTTTTTCGGTAACAGCCCAAACCGTTGTAACAGCAAGTTGGCATCCTTAGATAGCAATTTCAACCGCCGCACAATTCCGGTTTCAATCCCTTCTTGCCAAGCCAATAAATATTCCGGGGTTAACGGTTGTGGAGTTCGAGAAACCTGTAACCCTGCCTCGGGCTGCTCCTCCTCCGGTTCAGAGGGAAAATCCTCCTGTGCATCTTCAGGTTCAAAAGTAGCTAAAATGTGCAGCGACTCGCATAAATCCGTTTGCATTTGTCGGGCTAAATTTCTTAACCCCTGCTGTAATTTTTGTCGTTGCGAAACCGATAACTCTAAAAATGCTTGAGGATAGGTTTGAGTACAGAGGTGATAACTCGCCAAAATCAACTGTTGACGTACCCCTTGCCCCAGGGCGACCAAATAAACCTGATAGGCCTGATGAAACTCTTGGGCAATTTTGGCGATCGCTTCTTCTAAAGTAGCGATATCTTGATCAATGCGATTTATTGATCCCGTCATAAAAGAATTACGAATTACGACTTATAAATTAATGAACTCCGATCATCATTAAAATTTGATCTGATCGGAGTTTTAACTCTTAATTCACTTCAAAAGTAACCCTAGGCTTTACCCATTTGTTCGGCTACTTCATCCGCAAAATTCTTTTCTTCCTTCTCTAATCCTTCGCCCAAAACAAAACGAGCAAAGCGACGAATTTTAATATTTTCGCCTAACAGGGCAATACTTTGTTTAACCAACTCCGCCACCGTAATATCTTGATTACGAATATAAGGTTGATCAATCAAAGATAGCTCTTGAAGACGCTTATCAATTCGTCCTTGAACAATTTTTTCCTTAATATTATCGGGTTTATTTCCTAAATCATCCCGCTTCATTTCAATCTCTTTTTCCTTAGCGGTAATGCTGGCGGGAATATCATCAACGGACACATATTCCACATTCGGACAGGCGGCAATTTGCATGGCAATATTTTGGACTAAAGCCTTAAATTCCTCCCGACGCGCCACAAAGTCCGTTTCGCAGTTGACCTCCACCATCACTCCCACCCGTCCGCCGGTGTGAATATAACTTCCCACCAAGCCTTCGGTCGCACTGCGGGAGGTTTTTTTATCCGCAGAACTAATTCCTTTTTGACGTAACCATTCGATAGACTTCGTAATATCCCCGTCATTCTCAATCAGGGCTTTCTTGCAGTCCATCATCCCCGCGCCTGTTTTATCGCGCAGTTCCTTCACAACTTTTGCTGAGATTTCCGCCATTTTTTCCTCAGATTTACTCTAGGTTTGCCTATCGCAATCATCCATCTGTTAACCACCAGTATAACAAATGAATCAAAGCGTTTGTCCAAATTAATATCCCAGGAGTCCCGAGGGATGATTCAGCTTCAAACCGCCCCTAAAAAGACTCCTGAGAACTTGCTTTAGGTTTTATTCTTCCGACTCCGAATCAGAATCTAAATCGCCAATATCTTCAACTTCTTCATCGTCTTCATAATCGGCTTCATACTCATCAAAGTCTTCGAGTGCCTCCGCACCTTGACCATGACGTCCTTCATAAATTGCATCGGCTAATTTACCGACAATCAACTTAATTGAACGAATAGCATCATCATTAGCAGGAATATGAATATCTGCCAAATCAGGATCACAATTAGTATCTAATAAAGACACAATGGGAATATCTAATTTCCGACATTCCATCACCGCATTATATTCCCGGCGTTGGTCAACTAAAATCACCACATCAGGAACACGACGCATGGCTTTAATTCCGCCTAAATACTTCCGTAATTTCGTCAATTCTCGACGTAAAACCGAAGCTTCTTTTTTAGGAAGATAATCAAAGTAACCACTAGACTCGCGGTCTTCCAAAGTTTTCAGACGGTCAACCCGGGTTTTAATGGTCGCCCAGTTGGTCAGCATTCCCCCCAACCACCGTTGGTTGACATAATATCCCCCGCAGCGAGCGGCTTCACTGGCGATAATTCCAGCAGCTTGGCGCTTAGTCCCGACAAACAGAAACTTTTTCCCTTGTTCAGAGGAACTTCTGACATAATCATAGGCCTCCTCCATTAGTTCTGCGGTTTGAACTAAATCAATAATATGAACCCCGTTACGCTCCGTGTAGATATAGGGAGACATTTTCGGGTTCCAACGGCGGGTCTGATGTCCAAAGTGAACTCCAGACTCCAGCATTTCTGCCAAACTAATAACGCCCATTCTTTATAACTCCTAATTCGGGTTAATCCTCCATCCAGGCGTATCAGCTAAGGGTTTTAACCCTAGAAACACCCGAATCCCTGGATGTGTGATTTTTAGACAACCTTTCCACTATACCACGTCTTGAGAATTCTGAATCCCAGAATTAAAAGATCATCCGTAGGTGGTCAACTTTTCCGTTATTGTATGAGGGATAAGTGGAATAAATAAATACAAATGATTGATCAAACAATTGCTTACACTTCAGATTATTTTCAGAGCGACGCCTTTGACACTGATTATCAGACCCTAGCTTCGTATATTGTGGAGATTTATCACCCAAAAACCGTTGCAGAATTGGGTTGTGGCCCTGGTCATCTGAGTCGAGAACTGGCAAAATTAGGGGTAAAAGTAACATCGGTTGATGGTTATTCCCAACCGAATTTTACCGGATTATCCGTAGAATTTTATCCGTTAAACTTAAATGATCCGACCGCGATCGCTAACTTTTTTCAAGACAAACAGTTTGATCTGGCTATATCCTTAGAGGTAGCGGAACACTTACAACCGGAAAGTTCACCTACTATTATAAATTGGCTCACCAAAGTTGCGCCCGTGGTCATATTTTCCGCCGCCGTTCCCGGTCAAGATGGACATGGACATATTAATTTACACCCCCGGGATTATTGGCACAACTTATTAACTAAATCTAACTTTTTGATTTGCGATCGCATCCGTGAAAAGTTACGCAATCATCCCAGCGTTGCCCCCTGGTATCGCTACAATGTCTTAGATTATGTTCATGTCAATCACCCCCAAGTTCCCCAAGCAAACGAAGTAATTACCCGCTTAATTGCCTCCGAATCTGCCGCGGCTACGGCCTATTATGAAGAAGCAACTAAACTTTATTTACTAGAACAAAAAACCGGAATTTGTAACTAATTAAAGTAGCCTAAAAGAGAGTTGAATAATTACTTCTCTTAATTAAAAACAGGAATACACGCAAAACAACCATATCTAGTAGGGGCGAACGGCCGTTCGCCCCTACAGATGGTGTATAATTGGGTATTCTGCGTAAGTCCTAAAAAAGCTAGAATAATTATTTCTGTTCCCTGTTCCCTGTTCCCTAATTTCTGCAAATCAATTACTTTTCCAAATGAGTTCTAAACGTTTTTGAGCTTCTTTGAGTGCTTCCTCAGCAGAAGATTGACCGAGTAATGTGGACTCAATGGCTCGACCCAGACTATCCGATAAACGATTATATCCGGCAATAATGGGTCGAGCGCGGGCTACAGGCATTTGGTCTACAAACACTTTTAACCAAGGTTTAGAATTGAGAAATTGTTGATAAGCCGGACTTTGAACAGAATTAATATTAACGGGTAAAAAACCCGTCCCTATAGCCCATTCTGTTTGAAATTCTTCACTAATCACAAATTCTAAAAACTTTAGTGCGGCCTGCTCTCGTTCGGGCTGAGTCTTCATTACATAAAGATTTCCCCCCCCAATTACCGTCGCTTTTTCAACATTAGCAGGAATAGGAAAGATTTGATAATCCACATCAGATTTAGTAATATAAGTCCAGGGGCCAGTTATTTGCATTGCCACACGACCCGCTAGAAAATTATCCTCCTCATAACCCCGTTCTGGACTAGAAAGAATAGCTGAACCATCTTTCATTAAGTCTTCCCAGAATTTTAAAGCGGTAACTGCTCCAGTATTTGTTAAATTGGGATAGCCATTAGTTACTATTTCACCCGCCGCACTTAATAAAAACGGAAACCAACTAAAAACAGTCCATTCTCCCTTACCTAAAGGCAGTAATATCCCATGTTGTTCGGGTAGTTGATCACCATTTTTATCAATCGTCAATTTTTTAGCAACTTGGCGCAATTCTTCCCAAGTTTTCGGGGTTTCTTTAATTCCCGCCGCTTCAAATAGTGTGGGGCGATAAAAAATAGCTAAATTACTGGTAGAAAGGGGAATTGACCACAGATGACCCTCTAATTTTAACTCATCTAAAGTATTAGGAATAACTTCAGCTTTCCCAGGTAATTGATCAAACCATTCTTCTAGGGGAACAATAGCACCTAGTTCTACAAACTGACCCGTAAGTTGAGGATAAAATGAGAGGATATCTGGCGAGGCATTCCCCACAACGGCCGTTAATACTTTGGGTAATCCTTCTGCATAAATAGATTCTACTTGAATATTACTCTGTTTTTGATTAAATTTTTTGACCAATCTTTCAAAAACATCCCGGTTAACGGGAGGATTAATAGATTGCCATAGTGTTAGATGAATGACATTATCATCCTGGGGTAATGTTGTCTGACAACTCGATAATAATACTAGGGATAGACTGAGAAAAATTCTGATAATGAGGTAAAAATGACTGCTAATCTGGGAGAAAAAAATATTAATTTTCATACCAATTATTGAATCTCATGAAGAAATTTTCTCTAAAACACTTTTAGTAATACTTGTTTCTGCTCTTGTATAAATATAGGTTTCTGGGTTAGTAATATTGTGAGTTTTGAAGACTTTTTCTGCTCTTTCCCAGAAATCCGTATCTTCACCATAGGCAATATTATCAAAACCTTTTAAGGCAAAAAATACTTGACGTTTACCAAAAAATGTTGGGCCCAAAACACACTCTTTTAAATTAATGGTTTTCCCGGGTTGATAATAGTCAGCCACCATAATATCTTCCTCGGAAAAAAATCCGCCTTGTATTAAATCAATTTCGGGATGGGATTTTAGATAGTTAAGACGAGATTCTATATGATCGGGGGCATAGGTATCGTCGCTATCCAAAAAGGTAATATAGGAACTAAAGGATGCTTGAATACCCACATTTTTAGAGTAGGCTAACTTGCGGTTTTTATGTTTCAAATAACGGATATTTTCAGTGTCTTGTAAATAGGGATTAACGATTTCAAAAGTCTGATCATTACTGCCATCATCAACCACTAACAATTCCCAATTTTTAAAAGTTTGATCGATAACACTATCAATACATTGACGTAAATATTGGGCTCGATTGTATGTACATAAAATGATGCTAACTTCGGGTTGGATATCAAAATTAATCGGACTCATGGCAATTGAAAAAGAGTTATAAAAAGTGAATTTTATTTCTGGGCTACGATACAAGTAGCTACAGGATAATCTGGATGATAGGCGTCTAGTTCTGCCGTTGTTAGTTCTTCAGTGGCGATGCCATGATAACTCGCAATAACAGTCATAGGATTACCATAAATATAGAGCTTTTGGTTAGAGAAATTTCTAAACATCCAAGCAAAAGCATCGGGTAAAGGCCGCCAATAGTCCATGGGGGTAGCATGGAGTCTAATCGCACTCGGAACCATGGCAAAACATTTACCCCCGGGTTTTAACCAAGTATAAATATTTTCTACGACTTGCCAAGGTGCATAACAATGTTCCAGAACATTAAAAATGACGATGGAATCAAAAGATTCCGGTTTAATTATAGATGGATCGTGAGCATCACCGACTATATCTATTCCCAAACCGGGTTCTATATTCATAATTTGATAGGATGTACCCGGATTAACTTCATAGAAATCCTTATCTTTGGGTATGCCTCCTATTTCTAGGATATTACCATAAATTTGGGTTTGAATTTCTTTTAAATATTGGCTGAGATAGTATCTATCTACTGGTGTACCTCTAGTTAAACCAAAGGCTTGACAAATAGGAACAGTCTTTTTTAAATCCCCCCAATTGATGGAATTTGTAGCCGGAGATAGCAACCCCAGTTGTTCTAAATATTCGACTAAATTACGGAATTCTTCTAGGGTATTAATCGATTGTAAATCATCTTTTAATTGATAGTTAAAAAATAATTGTGTCAGAACTTGGTAACTTTTTTGACTAAGATCACCCAGTTCAAATAACATTTCCTTTTCAATAAAGCTGCGAAATCCCTTGCCAAAAATTGTGATTTTTCCATCGGCTAAAAACACAATTGCATTTTCAATCAGAGGCTGATATTGCTCTAGCTCCTCCGTCTTCTCTAGGACTGAAGCTGATTTAATTTGCTCAAAAATTAGGTAAGCTTTTTCTAAAGAATGTTCGTGAACAAATATTTCTAATATTGTTAACCAAGATTTAGCCGTAATAATTTCTGCCGTGCGTTGACTCCAAGCAAAAATAGCATACAGTTGGGAATCTTCGATTTTTAAGAAAGCATTACTGACATAAGTTTTAATCATACAATTTTTTCTGATTTTTGAAAGTCAATTGCGACAAATTAGCAACCAAAAATGAAGTTATCACGCCAGAGTAATCCTGTCAAGTTGATCAAGAATACTGCTATCTACATCTATATCAAATTTTCGAGCAAAATGGCATGATGACGAGAGAAGATTAGGCAAATCTTCCATCATCATTGTTTTGGGATGAGCGCCTTGTGTTGACCAGTCTACATAGCGGTAATCATCATTTTTCAAGTTAAGGTGATCCGCATTAGCGAGTCTACTTTGAAAATATGACTCGTCTGCAAACATTCGACTACGATAGTGTGATGTTAAAGCATTTTTTTGATGATGGAACTTAATAATATAATCTGCCGTTCGATGATTAGCACAAAACCATTGACTTCCAGCAAAGCAGAGAAGTTTTGTGGAAAAGGGAAGGAAAAGTTGAGTTAATAATGGATGTTCTAGGCGAATTGTCAGATTGTTTAACAAGGGAACTGAAAATAATTCATAACTACAGTATCGTCGATGGGCTAATATTTGCCAGATCACACTCATTTTTACATTTTGTTTATAAACTTTATATATAATTTCTTCATGGTGTATGTAAGCATCATATCGATTTGAAGTTAAATCACTTAATATTTCCTTAGCAGTTTTGATCGGATAATCTGACCCACTTAATAATATAAACCAATCGGGAGAATTTGCAGACTCATACATCAGTTTAATCGCCCGTATGGTAGCTTCTACTATAGAGAAGTCACCCCAGGCGGTTTCTGTATGAGGGCGGACAAAGGAGATATTTTGGGGTAAGTTATCCACAGACAAGTTGCATTTAGAAAAATCATGATGGCAAACAATAGTTGGATAATTAAACATTTTGTTTAAATGAGCAATTAGTCTGTGAATTTGCTCTGGGTTTTTGTGGGTAATTAAAATAAAACCTATGGATAATGACATTTTGCTCCTGATTTTTGTATTGGGAATAAACGGAAATAAACCCTTATATTTCTATGGATAAAAGGGTTTATTTAATATTTGCTTAACTCGGAAGGTGACAGAAGCTAGATAAATAAATTTAAGTCTCCCATAATTAAGGATGAATTTGTTTGAGAATGACCCGCAAGCGATCATAATCATCTTTTAATAAAATACTCAGGGTTCGTCCCGCTTCTACTAACCAAGATCTATCTAAACTTTTAAACTTATAAACTTCTCGAATTGCCGCGGCTACCAAAGAATCCACCGGAGCATTACCCACATCTAATAAAGTTCTTAAAAAATCTAATTCCTGACTAAAATCTACAATTTCATCCGGTTCACATTCATACACCGCCTGATGAATTTGAGGCGGACGGGGCGGAATATATTGATAAATTTTTCCCCGTTGCTGTGAAGACTTATTGTCCTCACTCACCACTTCAAACCCCACAATTGCCACCCGAAATTCCGTTTTTAACATGGAAAAAATTTGGGGTTGCTGTTCTCGCAATTCCTCTAAACTTAATCCTAACGCCCTCGCCCGATGTACTGAATCAATTGGGCAAGTGGTAGCATGATAAACCACCCCATAAACCTTATTTCCCGACTCCTCATCCCGGGATTTCACCCAACTGCCAAAGGCAGGCATCACCGGAAAACTCAAATCCTCCGGTTCCAAACATTGGGCCAAATATTCCGTTGTCGCCGTTTCAATCACCTCACCAATATGTTGTTGAGAACGGCCAGAAGTTGGGAAGGTGGGGAAGGGGAGACGCATAAGAGAGGGGAAGGGGCAGGGGGAGCAGGGGGAGCAGGGGAGGCAGGGGAGGCATGGG
>DATNRE010000372.1:0-14536 GCA_036703685.1 Candidatus Obscuribacterales bacterium | reverse complement strand
CCTCGCCCCTACACTGGGATCGGCTTTTAATACTTTTTTTCAACTGTTTAAACTCGCTATATAATCTTAAATTGAAAGGTAAATTTGCGAACCTTGGCTAGTTTTATGAACTTCAATTCTAGCTTGAAAAGCTTCTTTTAAACTAGGAATATGGGTGACGGTGAGAATACAAGCAAAATCAGACGCGATCGCATTAATTGCCGCAATTAAGCGATCGCAACCTTCCGCATCTTGGGTTCCAAATCCCTCATCAATAATTAACATTTGTAGAGAAGTTCCCGCCCGTTGAGCTAATAGTTTTGCTAGGGCTAACCGAATGGCAAAATTAATTCTAAAGGCTTCCCCCCCAGAATAGGTTTCATAGGAACGAGTTCCCCGCGCATCTGCGATTAAAATTTCTAAGGTTTCAATCATTTTAGCGGTATTTTTTGAGGATTTCCCCCCGCGTCCGCTAGTGCGTTGGGTGACAAATTGAACATGGAGTTGATTAGCCGATAATCGAGATAAAATTTGATTGGTTTCTGCTTCTAATTGGGGTAAAACATTCTCAATCATTAGGGCTTGAATTCCATTTTTACCAAAGGCTTTTGCTAATTCATCATAAACTCGATATTGACGGCGGGCGGTGTCTAATTGGGTTTTAAGTTCGATTTGTTGAGTATTTAAATTGTCTAATTGAGTTTGTTGTTGTTGTAAACTTCCAAATTGACCTAAATGACTATCTAATTTTAGCTGTTGTTGTTGAATTAACTGCTCTAATTGTTTTAATGATTCTGTGGGGTCGGGAGTTTCTTTTAATTGCTGTTGTAAGAGTTCAATTTGTCCTTGAATGGCTTGTAAATTTTTAACCCGTTCTTGGGTGATGGTTTCTAACTCTTGAAGGCGTTGTTGCAGGATAGGATATTGTTGTTTGGCTTGGTTGAGTTGTTCGGTTCTAGTTAACCAAATTTGAGCTTGACGTAACTCCGCCCGGATGCGATTATGTTCCTCTACATTATAACCCATTTGGCTAATTTTTTGTTCTAAGGTAATAATTTCCTGTTGAATTTCAGAATTATTTTTTTGTTTAGTTAGGGTTTCGGTTAAGGTTTGAATTTGGGTTTCTAATTCTGGTTTTTGAGTCTGAATTTTTGTTAATTTATCCTGAGCATCTCGAATTTGACTATATTTAATTTCCGCCCAACGCCAGCGTTTTTCCTCATTTCTAGCTAAGGCATGGCTTTGTTCATTATAATTAAGTTGGCTTAATTTCTGTTCTAAATCCTGTAATTCTGCATATAAATCCGTTGCATAGTTTCCTGTCTCTAAAAGGGTTTGAACGGCTTTTTCTTCTAATATTAATTGTTGTAATTGTTGTTGATCTTGATCTAAGGATTCTAACTGAGCTTGAATTTTTCCCCGTTGTTCTCGTAATTCTTCGTAGGGTAATAAATCCTCTTGAATTTGTCGATATTCTTCCTGTAATATTTTAAGTTCTCGATCCGCAACAACTAACTGTTCATGGATCACCCAAATTTGATTTCTGAATTCCTGTTGTTGGTTTTGCTGTTTAGAAATTACCAAATTCCAGTGATGTTCGTCTAGGGGGCGATCGCATAATGGACAGGGGGGAAATTGCGATTGTAATAACGGTAATTCTTCGGTTTCGGGTGCTTCCGTTTCCGATTTTGATAACAGTTGAATTTTCTGATCCAGTTCCCCTAATTTTTCCTCATAATCCCGTTTAACCGTATTCAATCGCTCAATAAAACTATGACGTTCTTGTCCTTTTTCCCTGACCCTGAGTTGATAAACTTTTTTCTTATCCAGTTCAATAATGTGATTAGCAATAGTTTGGGATTGTTGTTCTAATTGGGGGCGGTGCTGGTTGAGAGTCCGTTGCAATTTTCCCACGGAGGTTTTTAATTCCTCTAACCGAGCTTGTTGACGAGATTGAGCCCGATCTAATTCCGTTTGTAGCCGTTGACGCTGTTGTAAAATCGGGGTAACTTCTAATTGTAATTGATCAAACTGGGTTAAACGATTACGAGCAGTTTGTAACTGTTCTAATCCCGTTTCAATATCGGATTTTTGGCTTAAAATTTGGGAGTAATCCTGTTCCTGTTGGGTTAGGGCTTCTAAACGGGCTTGGAGTCCTTGAATTTGCTGTTGTAAGCTGTTTAGATGTTGGCGTTGTTGTTCTTGTAAGTGTTGGCGTTGTTGTTGGGAATCTTGATAGATTTTGAATTGAATTGATAGGGTTTCTTCTGTCGTTTGTAGGGTTTGAAAATGGGTATATCCGGTTTGAATTTCCGTTTCTTGTTTTAATACTGCTTCTAATTCTTCACTTTGCTGTTGAGTTGTAGTTAATTCCTGTTGTAATCTGCGATAATCTTGAGCAAAGGTTTGATGCTGTTGTTGTTGTCCGGTTAATAATTTTTCCCAAGCTTGACGATGATGTTGTTGGGCTTGTAGCTGTTGATAGTGATCTCGATCTTGAGCTTGTTTTTCCTGAAGCTGATCAATTGTATTTTGTAGTTGAATTATTTCCTGTTCCAGTTGACCTTTCTGGTCGATTTGGACTTGATTATTGGTTAAGGTTTGTTCTAGGATTTCGGCTTGGGATTTATAACTTTTAGCTAAATCTTTAGCTTGATCGGATAGGCTATCATATTGATCTAATTTTAATAAATTCGCCAGAATTTCTTTCCGTTCGGCGGGACGTTTGATCATAAATTCGTCCGCCTTTCCCTGACGCAAATAGGCGGAATTAGTAAAGGTATCATAATCTAGTTTTAAGTAGTCAATAATTTTCTGCTGGGTGGCGACTATTCCCTTTTCAGTGAGGGTGCGAAACTTGATTTGATCTAAATCTTCAATGTCTTGTAAAACGGTGGTTGATACTTGAAATTCTAAGGCTCCTGATTGACCTCGGCGACGGTTACGAATTACCCGATATAGGTTTCCCTGACTAATAAATATAAAATCAACCTGGGTTTCTAATTCCCCCATATAAATAATATCATCCTTTGATTCTGCCCGACTTTCCCCCCAAATTGCCCAAGCCATTGCTTCTAATAAAGATGACTTTCCAGACCCATTGGAACCGCAAATACAAGCGGTATGTAATCCACTAAAATCTAGGGTAGCTTCTCGATAACTGAGGAAATTTTTTAGGGTCAGTTTTTGGGGAATCATAGGTTTTCAAAATGGGAAATAGGAGATTTTTTAGAGGTTGCTGTATTGTTCAATCCTATTTTAACGCAATTTGTGTGATTGGGACTACAACCAAAATAAGTATATTAATTCCGAATATCCTGTGCCATTAAATACAGGGTCGTCCATTCCTGCTGAATTTGGGTGATTTTTAAGTTGAGGATTTTGGCAATAGTTTCTAGGGTTTCTCCGGCTTTTAAGTGTTCAATAATTTGACGTTGGTTATCGTTTAAACCTTGCCAAAATTGTTGCCATTGTTCGGAATTTAATCCTAAACGATGTTCGGATAAAGAGGTTCCTAACCAACTGGTGACTAATTCGGGATTCTGTTTTAAGGTGAAATTTTTAATCGCATGGTAACTGACTTTTTCCCGCAGTCGGTAGATTTGTTTAATG
This sequence comes from Candidatus Obscuribacterales bacterium, assembly GCA_036703685.1. Classification (GTDB taxonomy): domain Bacteria; phylum Cyanobacteriota; class Cyanobacteriia; order Cyanobacteriales; family Microcoleaceae; genus Planktothrix. Next base: position 10,945 of record DATNRE010000372.1, on the reverse strand, counting down.
GGTAAATTCAACTTTTGAGCGATCGCTTCTTGAGATAATCCTTGTAAATAAAGTCGCAACCATTCCGCCGCCGTTGAATCTACATTTTTAATTAAATAGTCTTCAAATTCTGTTTGTACTTTTAACCTTTGGTTTTGTTGGGTTTGAAAATATTGTTCCTCTTCGTATTGAATGATCGCTTGATTATCTAATAAACTAATGGTGTCTTCGGTTTCGTCTGAGAGAATTTCATCAGATAATTGTTTAATCCATTCTCCGGCGGGAACTTGGGTTAATCCGCCCCGTTGAGAACGACGTAAATAGTTAACAAATCGATAGACTAATAGGGGTTGATTCCGAATGGGACGCAGACAATATTCTTCTACCGTTGTGAATAGTAAAGCATTACTTAATTTGCGATCGCTTGTACACTGAGAAATCCATTGAATTTGTTGTTGTAAATAGCGATCGCTATGCAACATTTCCTGTATCACTTCCTGTAAAACATCCACCACTTGGCGCTGGCGATCGCGACTGGTTGCCACCCAAAGACGAACTTTTTGGCGTAGAATCATTAAACTTCCTAATCGCTGCATTAAATTTCGATAGGCTTTTTCCGGCGGCGTATCTAAATAGCGCTGTTGTAAAATTCGATAGCGAAAGTTTAACCCCAATTTAATTCGTTCTTGTTGGCTAATAGGAAGGGAATCTAAGGTATTAAAATGTTCTCCCAGTAACCAATTAATAATACTTTCTCGTTGGTCTTGACTAGAGTTAGGATAGTCATTTTCCAGTTGGAAACGCCACTGATTTGTCCAAGATTCTGCTAGGGTCATTTAAGGTTTTAAGGGGTCAGGAAGTTTTTAATAGCTAAGGATTTAATTATTTTATCCTAAATCCGGTGAGTGATCGGTAAGTTCATCGAATTTGAGGGGATAGCCGTCTTGAAGTTTATTATGAATCACTTCAACTAAATGCTGTGCTGCGGCATTTTTGCATTGATTTTTTGAAGGAATAACTTGCTCAATAATGGGAAGACATTTTTCTCCTTTTCGGCCTAATAAAAAATAAGTATTCATCGCTCCTTTGCCTTTAACTGAAATCATCCCTCGTTTGAATATAACATATTGATCGGGCAAAAGATGGAAGGTATCTTCACTCAGTTGAATCCGTCCTGCTAACCCATGGGATTCCATTCGTGAGGCGATATTAACCGTATCTCCCCACAAATCATAGAGGAATTTTTTAATCCCAATCACTCCGGCGACGACGGGCCCACTATGGATTCCAATTCGCAAACTTAACACTTGATTATGAATTTTATTAAATTCAATAATTTCCTTTTGCATATCTAAAGCCATTTCTGCGATCGCGATCGCATGATTGGAACAGGGATAGGGTAATCCGCCCACCACCATATAGGCATCACCAATAGTTTTAATTTTTTCTAAGCCATATTTTTCCGTTAATCGATCAAAAGCTGAGAATAATTCATTGAGTAAATTAACTAAAGCAATCGGACTTAAGGTAGATGAAATTTGCGTAAATCCGACAATATCGGCAAATAAAACCGTGACTTCAGAAAAATGTTCTGCTATGGTTTTTTCTTCTTTTTTTAGACGTTCGGCAATCGCTCCTGGGAGAATATTTAAAAGTAACCGTTCCGTTTGTTGTTGTTGATATTGGAGAGCAATTTCAGCCAATTTTCGTTTAATAAATTGACCAAGTTGACTACCAATAGTGGTCATAGTTTGCATCAATTCAGGATCGGTAAAACAAATTTCTGTACCCCAAAATGTGATTACCCCTAAGACTTCCTTACCATCTTTAATCGGAAACCCAAAACCCGCGTGTAACCCCAGACTTTCGACAATATCTTTTTGAGTCAATTGCTCATTAACCATAACATCTTCAACCCAATGGGCAAAACCACTTTGCCAAATTTTACCGGGTAAACTCATATTAGAATCTAGGTTAATTTTTTGATAAAGTTTATGAATTTCACCGAGATCAAAATCTGAGTTGATCCAGAGTTTAATACACTCTAGTTTGGGGTTAGTATAATTAACAGGAAAAGCATTAGTTTGAGCGAGTTGATTCCCCAAAACCAAGGGTTCTTCCGAGAAATTTTCTAACATCCAAACTTCTCCTAATATCCATCCCCAACTTTCACAAGTAGATTGTAAAATTTGTAATAAAGCCTCATGAATATTCGGAGCTTCTGATAGAATTCGAGAAATTTGATACTGGGTGAACATTCGTTGTTGAGCGCGTTTTCTGGCGGTAATATCCCGACCCACATAAATAAAGTCTAGGGAATCATCCGTATCAGTTGTTAGGGTCGAGATCGAAAATTCTAGGATAATTTTACCGCCATGTTTTTTTTGACAAGTTAACTCCAAATTTTTAAATAAAAAGTCTTGTTTTTTTAAGGAAGATTCCTTTAAATATTCTTGCAAAAAAGTATCATCTTCCACAAAGGAAGAAAGGGAGTGATTAATTAAATCCAATTGACTATATTCTAATAGGGATAAAGTGGCAAGATTAATCTTTTGAATAATCCCCTGTTGATTCGTAACAATTAAAATATCCTCCATTGAGGTAATAATTCGATCAATATATTGTTGGGAATGGGAATAGGCATTTAACAGCAAACGGGATTCATTGGTTTCTTGAACTAGAGCCTGTTCTAGTTCCATTCGTTGTGTTACCTCCTCGAACAGTAACATTAATTCGGGGATATGTTCTCCTTGAATTGAAACGCCTAGAAAGTAAATATTAAAATAAATTAATGTTTTTTCCTCAATTTGCCGACTCATGGCATTTAATTCAAAGTAATCTTGGTCTCCCTGAATAATGGAATCAATAATATCCTCTGTTCCAATCAATTCAGGAAAATAAAAGTGTACATCTTCTCCTTGATTTAAACCTTCTGCATCTTCAGCAAACCGAATAACTCCTTGAGAAAAATCTTGGATCTTTAACTCTGGATCGATCACCAGATAATCCATTTTTCGCGCTATTAAAAATTGTTTAAATAAATGGTTCATAGTCCCTGAATTGATGATAATTTTTTCTAAGTTTGGGGTCAGAAAAAAAGGTTAGTAGATAGATACAATTAAAACAAAAAACCGTTGAATATTGGGTGATAGGTAATCGGGAATAGGCAACGGGGAACAGTCAGAAATTGAGTGATTTTGAGCATTTGGTGTATGAATGTCCGACGACTTAGTGAGTCGCAATAAAAACACAATTTCGTCCAGTTTCTTTAGCTTTATATAAAGCTTGATCAGCCCGAAAAATAAGCATTTCAGATGTCAGACCTTCAACGGGAATTAAACCAGCTACTCCAATACTAATTGTGATATAGTTGTTTACCGTTGATTTGATATGGGGTATTTCTAAGTGTTCGATGGCTTTCCGAACCTTTTCAGCTAGATGAATACAGCCATTAATATCGGTATTGGGTAAAATGATAGCAAATTCTTCCCCCCCATAACGAGCGACTAAATCGGTATTCCGTTGAATGACTTTCCGTAAAACTTGAGCAACTTGTTGTAAGCAAAAATCTCCAGCTAAATGTCCATAGTGATCATTATATTGTTTAAAATAATCAATATCTAGTAAAAATAGGCATAGGGGTATTCCTTCTCGTCTACAGCGATTCCATTCGTGCTCAAGTACCCGATCAAACTGACGACGATTTGCCAGTTTTGTCAATCCGTCCTCAATTGCCAATTGCTCTAATTCCTGATTGACGATTTGTAATTGTTGATAAAGTTCAGCCTGTTGTAACGCAATGGCGATTTGTAGGGCTAATTCTTCTAATAAGTTTATTTCCCAGACTTCCCAATGGCGAGGTTGCTGGCATTGATGGGCTATTAATAATCCCCAGAGTTGATTACTGGTATTAGGCTGGGGTGAAATAGAAGAATCATAAATTATAATCGGGACTATTAAACTAGATTTTACTTTTAATTGAACTAAATAATCTAAATATTTAGAATTTGAAATCTTATAGATATCATCAATGGCATCAATTTTACCCGCTTCAAAATAAGATAATAATAAAGAATTAAAATCTGGACTAAAAATAATGCTATTAATAGAACTAATGCAAGAGTTTGTTAAGGATTCAGCAATTACTTTTCCTTCTTCTAAAGAGTAAAATCTATAAATTAAAACTCGATCTGCTTTTAAAAAAGTCAGAACTTCATTCACGGTTGTTTCTAAGGTTTCCTGTAGACTTAAAGACTGGTGAATATGTTGTGTAATGGTTTTTAATATCCGATCATGTTCCGCTTGTTGATGTAACTTAAATTCCACTCGTTTTTGTTCAGTCATATCCTGACCAATCCACACATATTCTTGGATATCATAGGAATCAAAATTGATGGCTGCACAGGAAAATGATGCCGGAAAATGGGTTCCCAGTTTGGTCTGACAGATGACCTCAACGGGCGTTGAAAGATCAGAAGATAATAAAAATTGACAGATTAAATTACAATTTTTAATTTGATTATCTTGAAAAATAATTGAAATAGATTGTTGAATTAATTCTTCTGTTGAATACTTTAATAAATTCAAGGTAGCTTGATTAATAATTTTAATTATTCCCCTATTATCGGTAACAATTAAAATATTATTCATGGAATTAATAATTTTATCCAAATAAATTTTGTTTTTTTGTAAGGCACTCAAAGCCAATCCATATTCCTTAGCAACCTGAGTAATTTTTTGTTCCTTTAAAATCCATTCTGTTGTATCCTCAAATACAATTAATAGTTCTGGCTCACAGCGAGAATTATCAGTATTTTTCAAAACATAAATATCAAAATAAATGGTATGTTCCTGAGTAATTGTCCTAGAAATTCCTTTTAGTTCAAACTGATTGATTTGACTCAACAAAATTTTCTTAAAGGTTTCTTCTAATCCAATGAACTCAGGAAAAGCCATACAGACATCTTCTCCTAATCGCAATTGTTCTGGACAATCTGCAAATCTAGCTACACCCCAAGACATCTCGACAATGACCCACTCAGAATTAGTAGTCAAATATTCAAGTCGTTTTGGTGCTAAGATTTTTTTTAAAAGGTTATTCATAATTCATCCCAGAATACAGAAAAATTAGACTTAATCCTTTAACTAGAGATAAATTTCTGAGATAATTCATAGAAAATTGTATCTACATCATCACCTGTTTTGGCTGAGGTTTTATAGCTAGATAAAATCTGTCCATACTGTTTTAAATCCGGGGTTATTTTGATCAGATGTTCAAGTTCTGTTGCATCGATCAAATCAATTTTATTAAACGCGATCACAATAGAACCTTTCGGATTCACAGACAGAAATAAATTAATATGTTCTGGGAGTCTTTCTACGGTTTCCTGTCGGGTGACATCGGCAACAATTACCACACCACTCGCTCCCTGCAAATAACTCGGGGCGATCGCTTTAAATTTAGTATGGCCTTCAATATCCCAAATTAATAATTGTACAGATCCAGTTTTTTCTGAAGTGAATTCCGTTAGATCAACAATTTTACGAGAAATTTTTACTCCTACGGTGGACAAATATTGATCACTAAACTGTCTATCCACAAACCTGCGGATTAAACTGGTCTTTCCGACTCCGAAATCACCAACTAAGCAAATTTTTTTAGAAATCATGGTTTTGGGGGGGGATTTTGTTGAAACTGTAACGGTATTATCTCAAATAAAACCGTTTGACTCAACCAAACTTCTTGATTGAGATCAACTCCCTCGGGGCGTTCAATTTTACCCACTGTTTCTATCCGTCGCCGATCAATTCCTAAATCCTCTAAAACATTTTGGATGGTTTGAGCCCGTTCTAAGGCTAACTGAGGGTGTTTTCGGGATTTTTCCTGTTCATGACTATAACCAATAATTCGTAATTTGAGATCAGGATATCGTTTTAAATATTGGGCCAGAGGCACAAGTTTACCTCGAATATCTTTTAAGACTAATTCCGCCGAACCAAACCCAAAATAAATTCTAGTAGCTATCGGTAGAGGTTGCACCCTTAGATTGGCAATCACTGAATCTACCCCTTCAATTTTCTTAAACGCTTGGGTAATTTTCTGGATATCTTCAGACTGAATTACTTTTCCGGTCAAACCGACTTGGGAATTTTGATAATGAGCAGAAATTGAGATGCCACTCATTTGATTAACAATCATCACCATTTGTTTAACTTCAGCAGCAACTTTGCTCGGATCGGGAGGCACTTTAACCGCAATAATCTGATTATTAATTTGAAAATTTGGGGCGGTTTGTTGGGCAATTTTTTCAACTTTATCTTTTAATCGAGCGGTGGGAACTTTCCCTTCTAAGACTAAGGTTTGATCCTGGGCTTTAACTTTAAAAGTATAAATTGATAACTCAGGCTCCACTCCTAAAGCCGTGATTAATGTTGTTTCTAACTGTCGGAAATTATGTTGTCGATATTGATAGATTCCCCAAGGAATTAGGATCAAACTCAAAACCACAGAACCCAAAATTAATAAAGTGGTTGGCTTGTGTTGATTCTGTAAACGCTCCACAACTCTGATTAAGGCTTCAAGCTGACTTATAACTCCTTGTGGGACGGAAGCGGGATCACCCTCAAAGTCTTCAATTTGCCGACTATATTTAATAATTAAAGTTGCCATAGTCTGGCGGATTTTTTTAATAAATGCTTTCGGAGGTTGCCCTTTGACCAGCACCGCTAAATAACAATATCCCGCCACTTCTAGGATGATTTTACAATCCCCATATTCAATTTCATTCAGTTCGGAAACTTCCCCAGTTTGGATAATACAATCGTTAACAAAACTCCGAATTGCCGTTAACATTCCAGCCACCATTTCCGCTTCCATTTGAGCTTGATCCGGTTGTTGAATTTCAGCAATAATTAAACCCGAACCTTTATGAATTAAAAATACCGCCTGCACAACAAAACTACTCACTTCTCGTAAAATGAGCTCGGCTTCCGATACCCCTTGAACTTTGGATTGAACTTTCCGTTGCAACCCTTCTATACTAAACGCTTGACTGACTTTTTCATTGATTTCTTGAATAGCTTCCCCTAAATAGCGACTAATGGTACTGCCAATCACCGGATACAGGGCATCTACCATCGAATCTCGTTCTAAACTCACTTGTTCTTTAATGGTGCGTCCAATTGTCGGTGCTAAAGCTGCGGCAATTTCATTCCGATCAATTTTAATTTGTTCTCGAATAGCTGCCCCCATTTCTGGCCCCAAGGCTTGAGCAATTTCTTTAGGAGAATTTTTAATTTGTTGTCTAATGGCTTCAGGAATTAAATCAGCAATTGCCGCACTCATCGCCTGTCGATCGGTTTGACCTTTCCCTTTAATCACCTCATCAATAATCGGGATAAAGGCTTGAATTAATTCTTCTTTGGACTCGGTGACTTTTAAATGCAAAAGTTGACCAATAGTGGGCAGTAAAAGTTCAATTAATTGTTCCGGGTCATAAATTTGGAATTGAATTTGACTGAGTTTATTATTAATATTTTGGACTAATTCTCGAACTTCTGGTAACTCGGAATTTAACAAATGGTTTTTAAAGTTATCTAAGTCATCCCCTAAATTAGATCCAAACATTAATTCCTGTAATTTATCCAAAGGATCATTACCCCTAGGAACAGGATTTTTGCTCTGAATAGTTGAAGATTGTGGGGATAGACTGGGAGATTGTAATTCAGGGTTTGAGGAGAGATTTTTCGTTAAATTTGTTTCTAAATTAACGGAATCTAATTTTGAGTTAATATCAGTTAACTCTAAGGGTAAAGGGTTACTAATATTTTCAATAATATCCTGATTTTTACAAGTTTCTAATTGGGATACAGGATAATCAGAAATCCTCGGTACATCTTCTTCAATATTACTAACTGAATAATCCACATCCATCGCCCCGGAGGGCGGTTTTTCCAGTAAAGGTAGAAGTCGCAAAATCAGATCATCTTCAGATTTTGCCCTCCTCGAAGATCCGGTCTGAATCGAGGAAATTGGGTCAATAGATTCTATTTTAGAGGAAATCCCATCGGTTGTTATCCCATCAATACTGGGTTGATTTTCTAAGGGTAAATTGTTACCACCATCGGATTTTGAATGATCACTCGGTTGTTGATCTTCTGAGGGATTTAGAAAATTAGACTCGGAATTATCATTGGGTTGTTGATCTTCTGAGGGTAAAGCGGTGACAGACTCGGTTTTAGTATCATTAAAACCGTTTAAATCCATTAATAAATTCACCAACAATTCTAGGGGATCACTCTCAACCTGATCCGATGGATTTTGTTGAGATGAACTCCCCTGTTCTTGATTGTCTGGACTTAAATTACCCTGAGAAAAGGTCATAGTTTGACCAAATTAATTATAGATGATGTTCTGGGAGGGCAAAACCCGAAATTTTTTCATCGGCTGCTTTTTTAATAGCCGGAACAAATTCAGTCCCCTTTAATCGCATCCCGACTTCAAACAAAACTTCGGCCATATCATCCCGGGAAATTTTGGCTTCTGTTAATAAGGTAAATCGACGTTCTAATTCTTCTAAAACTTGATTTTTCAGACCGCGAACTTCGTCCTGTAACTGATCACGGGTTTGTCCCAATTCTTCCCGCAAGGAATTAGTTTGACTATCTAAGGCCTCATCTAACGCCTCAATACTACTCGAAAATTTGCGATTCAGTCGATCAGCCTGTTGTCTTAAATCCGTTAACTCCTCCTGAGAATTTGAACTCAGGGTTTTAATTTTTTTGTCTAAATTTTCAACAACAGACTTGATTTCTGCCGTTAAAATAGTTTTGAGTTGTTCAACCCGATCCTGGGCATCTTCCTGTAATAGTGCCAAATCCGACTCGATCTTGTCAAACCTAGTGTTATAGTCCCGCAGTTGCGATCCAAATATGATATCACGAATTTGGTCAATATTGCCCAAACGCTCCCGCATTTCTTCTTTAGTAATTTCAGCCATTTGTACCTCCTGATCGATGCTCCTGGTAGGGGTGATTTTCCATGCAGGAATTATAGTTCGGTTTTGCTTGTAAGTTCGGGATTTAACCCAAGAACTCTATCAAACATCAGCCGAGATAACACTATAGCAGGGAATTGGGGATTAGCAAGATGTCGCATTAAATTCGTGGAATTTCCGGCGGTTAGAGAGTCTTTCTGGCTTAAGTCCCCACCCGTTAAACCGGAGGTTTCCAAAGATATTCGGAAAGATTAATTTTACCCTGGCTGTTAAATTGAATCCCCTCTGATTCTAAGCGCGATCGCTGAAGATAGTCCGTCCCTTTACGCCAAATCGAGTGAGAGATTTCTCCCTTAGCATTAATCACTCGATGCCAAGGAATCTCCGTGGTTTCTAAGGGAATTTTGTATAAAGCATAACCCACTAAACGAGCTTTTTGCCCTAGGTTAGCGAGTTCGGCAATTTGTCCATAGGTAGCAACTTTTCCCCAAGGAATTTGATACACAACCTCATATATTCTATCATAAAGTGACATAAAAAACAAGCTAAAATTGATTTTAAAAAAGCATTGATTACACTGAAGTTTTCCCCCTATTCCCTATTCCCTATTCCCTATTCCCTATTCCCTATTCCCTATTCCCTGTTCCCTGTTCCCTTTAACTCGGTAATTTATTTTGCACAAGCACTTACCACTAAATTATCACGATGAATCACCGTTTCTGCTCCCTCATAACCCAAAATTTCAGGAATTTTATCCGAATGTAAACCTTTGATTTTTTGCAATTCTCCCTGACTATAATTAACTAATCCCCGAGCAATTTCCTGTCCATCTAAATTACAAATTTGGACGGAATCTTGAAGATTAAACCCGCCTTCAACTTCAGTAATTCCCGCCGCCAATAGAGATTTTCCGCCTTGAGAAATTGCTCGAACTGCCCCGGCATCTAAATATATTTTTCCCATGGGAACTAATACATTGGCAATCCAATGTTTGCGAGCATTAACCGGTCGAGTTTGGGGTTCAAATTGCGTACCAATGGCCTCTCCTTGTAGAATTTTTTCTAAATTTTGAGGATATTTTCCCTCAGTTATTACGGTTCTCACCCCCGATCCTGTGGCAATTCTAGCGGCTTCAATTTTAGTAATCATTCCTCCGGTTCCCCACCCACTGCGAGAATCTCCGGTTTTAACTTGAAATTCTTCTAGTTGTTCCATATTAGTCACTAAACTAATCGGTTGAGCATTGGGATTTTCCCGAGGATCGGCCGAATATAATCGATCCACATCAGTTAATAAAAATAACCAATCCGCTTCGACTAAACTCGCCACTAAGGCCGAAAGGGTATCATTATCCCCAAATTTGAGTTCATCTACTGCAACGGTATCATTTTCATTAACAATCGGAATCACCCCTAATTTTAAAAGTTGTTGAAAGGTATTATAAACATTCACATAACCATTGCGTTGTACTAAGTCTCCCCGGGTGAGTAAAACCTGAGCAATGGGTTGTTTTAAGGTACTAAATAAATCATCATAAACCCGCATCAAACGACCTTGACCGACGGCCGCTACCGCCTGTTTTAAAGCAATCGTGCGAGGACGTTCAGTTAATCCTAAGCGATCGCGTCCCACTCCCACCGCCCCCGAAGACACTAAAACCACTCGATAACCTTGCTTTTGCAGTCCGGTCAAGGTTTCTACTAATGTGGCTAAAGTCGATAGGGCTAAATGTCCCGTCGCCGACTGAGTTAAACTCGAGGTACCAATTTTAACAACAATAGTTTCAGACATAATCAGTTATCAGTTTGCTTAAGTTTGACAAGCTGTCTTTTGACAAAACCAATATTTAGGTAAAAAAATCAATATTAGATTCTATGAAAATCTATTTCCTTTACTTGAGTTGATTTGATGAATTGCCAATTTAATTTTAAACAAAACCAGACTATTGTAATCGGGTTTTCTCTGCTTTT
>DATNRE010000371.1:0-5979 GCA_036703685.1 Candidatus Obscuribacterales bacterium | reverse complement strand
AAGGCGATATAACCGATCATCGGATTTTTACCCGTATCAATGAATAACTGAAACCAGGGTTTTTGCCGGAAACCATCAATCAAAATTGTTAAGATGATTAACAGAAAAATAGCGATCGCCGTGGTCAGAAAAAAATAACTCATGGTGGCGGGATCTTTTTTGATTCCTCCTTGATAGGGTTCAAAAGCTAATCCTAAAATTAAACCATACATTCCCCATTGATACATTTGATATAATAACATTTCTAGGGGATGGTTAGGTTCCTTGACTAAGCGATAACCGAAAATCAATAAAATCAAACTAATTCCTGTGGTTTGGGGGAGTAAGCGAGACTGTAAACCAATGAGTAAATTTAAAATAATCAGTCCCATGATAATCACAATTCCAATTAAGCGAAATGGGTTCCAATTTTTCGGAATATCTTGATCATCAACCTGTTGATAATTAAGGATTTCTTCCCCCACAAAAGTTCCGGGGATCGCAATAAACAAATATTTTAAATACTCAAATTTATATAACCAAGGAATCGGGGATATTGATAGAATATCTGTCATCCATCCCCCGGCGGATTTCGAGAGAATTAAACCTAATAAAAATCCTAGTAACCCGATCCTAAATTGCGGATAATTTCGAGTGAATAACCAAATCAAAGAAGTAAAAACAATAATATTAGTTAAGACCAATAAAATAATATCACTCCGATAGAGAGAAAATTCAGGAAATTTAGGATCATGGGGATATTGAATTTGAGTTAAAATTGCGATCGCAGCCCCCCAACCGACTAAATTTATGCCCAAATTAACCGATTTAGGAATAAACTTAGGTAATTGTACAAACATTAAAAATAATACTCCAAATCCGATTAAGGCGAGTTGCCATTTTTCGGAATTATAGTCAGGACTAATAACTGTTGGTCTAAAATGTTGTAAAACAATCGCAAAAGTAGCTAATAAAAATCCCCGTTTTAAAATTCCTATAATGATATCAACGGTTTTCCATCCTTGAGATAACCGTCGAGATAAGGCTAAAGGAATCGCTATTCCTAAAGAAAATAGAAAAATAGGAAAGACTAAATCTACCCAAGTTAGTCCAGATACTTTAGGATTAAATTGATGGTTAGGAGGTGGAAATTGGGCGTGATACATCCAAGCGGGTAAAGTTCCATTAAAAGGAATTACACCGGATAAAACCATTGCTAAAACTGCCAGCCCTCGCAGGGCATCTAAGGCATCTATTCGTTTAATAATAGTTTCCCCTGAAAAAAAGTTAAGTTAATTACAGCTTAATTTTACTCCTATTTTCTCCAATGGCAATCATTCAGTTAAAAAAACCTTCTCACTTCTGCTGTCTGTGATAGAATTTGGGCAAACGCTCAACTTATTGCTAACCCAGAGGGTTTTAACGGGTTGAGCATTAATACTAAAGAAACGGAGTGAGGATGATGAATTTTAAAACCTTAGCATTGTCTGTTATTCTATCTACATTGGGATTGGCAACCGTCGCTCAAGCAGAAAATGAATCGGATTTGCAACAATTAAGAACTACAAATCGTTGTCCCGAATGTGATTTAAGAGGAGCAAATCTGCAACAGTTTGATCTGCGGGGAGCTAATTTATTTAAAGCTCAACTGCAAGGAGCCGATTTAAGAGGAGTTGATCTTCGCAGTGCTAATCTAAATCAAGCCAATTTATATCATGCAGATTTAACTCAAGCTAAATTAGCATCTGCTAACTTATTTGATGCTAATTTAAGGAATACTATATTAGAGCGAGTGGATTTCAGAGAAGCGGATCTTTCCCAAGCGGATTTAGCTCAGGCTAATTTAATCAAAGCAGATTTAAGAGACGCCAGTTTAGTCGGTACAAACTTTAGCCAATCCTATCTAAATCAGGCAAATTTAGAAAATGCTGATTTGCGTCAGGCGTTTTTATTTGAAACGGATTTAGAAGCAGCAAACCTCACCGGAGCTAACTTATTGGGTGCGGATTTACGCCGAGCCAATCTGGATCGTGCAGTTTTAGAAAATGCCAATTTAACTGCTACAATTTTAGCTGATACTAATATTGATCTGGCTAAATTATCTCAAACAACTCTCCGAGGAAGTCTTCTCCAAGGCACGGATTTATCCCCCGTTGTTTGTGTCATTACAAATGTTGTCAATTGTGTGGTTGTACCGACTTCAGAACAGGTTGAAAGTCCAGAACTTCTCTTTAATTAATGTTGATCAGATGATCTAAAAAATCTGGGGCGGGTTTACAAAGGTAATCTGTAGGAATTATAAATTGTTATGAAACCCGCCCCTACAATTAATAGGATTGTGTATTATTGTGAGGTTTGACTTAATAGTTGTTCCAGTTGTAATACGGCTTTATTATTCCCCTGTTGTGTATATAATTCCAGGGCTTTTTTCCAAGCATTTGTCGCTTCGGCGGTATTGCCTTTTTTCCATAGAGATTCCCCTAAATTTTTTAAGGCTTCCGCATAGTCAGGATTGATTTCTAAGGCTTTTTGATATTGGCCGATCGCTTGCTCCCATTGTCCTTGACTAGCGTGTAAAAATCCTAGGCTATTATAAGCTAGGGCGTATTTAGAATTCAAATTAATTGCTTCTTGATAGGCTTGAGTCGCTTCCTCTATTTTTTGTTGATAAAATAAAGAATTTCCTAAATAAAAATGATATTTAGCTTCTTTGGGTTGATTTTCTACCAACTGACGGAAAATGGCTTCAGAGGCGACATAATTTCGATCTTGATAGAGTTGAATTCCCTGACGAACTATAGCTTGTCGAGATTTTTGCTCATCTAACTTCTGTTGTTGTGCTTCACTAGGTTTACCCCGTAATTCGCTAGGACTGGGTAAATCATTTTGAGCTTGTACTTTTGATGGTAATACAATAATTATTCCTAAAATTATTGTTGTTATCAGGGTTGAATTAAACCGTTTACTGTTCATATTTGTAATTGTGATTTAATGTTAAACTCTTTGTTCAAAATATTCCGACAGGTTGTTATCCGTCGGAATACTGATTATATTTTAATTAATGCAGAAAATGACGAATACCCGTGAAGACCATGACTAACCCTAACTCATTAGCTGCGTTAATTGAATCTTGATCTCGCATACTTCCCCCGGGTTGCACAATCGCAGAAATCCCCGCCGCCGCCGCCGTGCGAACTGAATCATCAAAGGGAAAAAAGGCATCGCTCCCTAAAACCCCGCCTTGAGCGTTGTCTCCGGCTTGTTTCAGGGCAATTTCCACTGACCCCACCCGATTCATTTGTCCAGCCCCCACGCCTAAAGTTGTCTGATTTTTAGTCACAACAATGGCATTAGATTTAACGTGCTTAACCACTTTCCAAGCAAACATTAATTCCTCTAATTCTTCTGGCGTGGGTTGCTTTTCTGTGACTACTTTCCAGTCCGTAGATTGTTCAACTAAATCATCGGCGGTTTGAACTAAAAACCCCCCCGCAATTAGTTTAATGGTTTCCTTTGATCCTTGAGTTAAATCGGGTAAAATCAACACCCGTAGATTAGATTTTTTCTTGAGAATTTGGGCGGCTTCCGGGTCACAATTGGGAGCAACAATACACTCTAAAAAGGTTTTGCTTAATGCCGTGGCTGTCTGGTGGTCAATAGTTCGATTTAATGCTACAATACCCCCAAAAGCCGAGGTTGAATCCGCATCAAAGGCTTTTTTATAGGCAGCAGATAGGCTATCAGCAACGGCTACACCGCAGGGATTCGTATGTTTTAAAATGGCGGCGGCGGGTTGCTCGGGAAACTCACAAATAATCCGTCTAGCGGCTTCTAAATCCACTAAATTATTATAACTTAAGGGTTTACCTTGTAAAATCTGACCCGAGGCCCAACCGGTGGGCTGAGTTCCGGTTTGATACCAAGCCGCGGGTTGATGGGGATTTTCCCCATATCTTAAGGATTGAATTTGAGTTCCGGCGATGACAAAACTTTGGGGAAGGGGAGAATCTTCTCGGAGTTCTTGTTGTTCTAAATAGGCTGCGATCGCCCGATCATAAGCTCCCGTATGTTGAAAGGCTTTTAAGGAACAATGTTGCCTAAATTCTAAAGAAATTTCTCCATTTTTTTGCTTGAATTCTTCTAAATAAGATCCATATTCTTCGGGATTACATAATACAGTTAAATGGGCATAATTTTTGGCTGATGCGCGTAATAAAGTTGGGCCGCCGATATCAATATTTTCGATCGCATCTGCTAAGGAAACATCGGGTTTAGCAATAGTTTGTTCAAAGGGATAAAGATTAACTACTACTAAATCAATCGCGCGAATATTATGGGTTTCTAACTCACTTAAATCTTGAGAAACATCTCGACGGGCTAAAATTCCCCCATGAATGCGGGGATGGAGGGTTTTAACTCGTCCCCCTAAAATTTCGGGAAATCCCGTATAATCAGAGACTTTGGTAACAGCAAGTCCCGCAGCTTTTAAAGCCGTGGCCGTACCCCCACTACTAATTAAATCAAAACCCAATTCTTCCACGAGACTTTTAGCAAACTCAATCAGTCCTCGTTTATCCGATACACTTAATAAAGCTAAACGCGCCATGGGGCAAAACTCCGCACTCAAAAACAACAATCTACCATTGTTACATCTACTGGTTCAATTTCTATTTTGATCCATGATGGAACCGACCCCAAGAACTCAGTTTGTCCGTTGTGGATATTTTGGTGGGTCAAATCCGCTAGAATATGATCAACCAACGTAAAAACAAGCCCAAAAATCCATATATTCTAGCTTTTAATAGGCAAAATTAAAAATGACTACCGTGATGATTGTCGATGATAGCAACGCTCTCCGAGAGATAATTGCTAAGATGTTGCGAGACAGTGGGATCGAGGTGATCTCAGCCGAAGATGGAGTTCAAGCCTTAGAAAAAATTGAACAGGTTACACAACTGGATTTAGTCGTATTAGATATTGTCATGCCCAATATGAATGGCTATGATCTGTGTCGCCATATTAGAAAAAATCCCAAAACCCAGAATCTTCCTGTGGTGATGTGTTCTAGTAAAAGTGAGGAATTTGATCGCTACTGGGGAATGAAACAGGGGGCTGATGCTTATATTTCTAAACCTTTCCGTCCTGAAGAACTGTTGAGTACCATCAAACAACTGCTACGGAGGTAGGGGTCAGTCATCAGTTATCAGTCATCAGTTATCAGTCATCAGTTATCAGTTTTAGGGGCGGGTTCATCTGTCTAAAATAACCCGCCCGTAACCGTTAAACAGTTATCAGTTGAGGAGTTAATAAATTAACTGTAAACTTCTTAACTGATAACTGTTAACTGTTAACTGATGACTGAATAATTGTCCCGCAGATTATTCTTCTTCGGTACTATCAATTTGATCATCATCTTCATCGTCTTCATAGTCTTCATCGTCTTCTTCAGGGGTTAAAGTCCCTTCAGGAACTAACTCAATAGTTGAGTTTTCTTCCAGCCAGGTAAAGGTTTTTTGCTGAATTAAATCTTCCGTCACAAAAGCGCGTAACCGTTGAGGATCAACATCTTGACCCTTAAGTTCTGAAAGAACTTTGATTTCTTCGGCTTTAATTTCTTCATCGGTGACGGTCAAAGATTCCAGTTTGGCGACTTCCTTCAAAGCTAAAGACCGCTTCAAAGCCTCAATGGCCTCTGGACGGGCTTGTTCTCGCAGACGAGGCACCATTTCCCCCGTGAATAACCGTTTAACATCTAACCCCATCTTGCTCAACTGCATTACCTGTTCAGTAATCAGTCGGTCAACTTCCTGACGAATTAAAGTTTCAGGTAAATCAACTTCAATGGTTTCTGCTAAAGCCGCCACTAAAGCTTTGCGTTTATTAGATTTGGTTTGCTCCTCCTTTTCTCCCTGGAAGCGTTTTTCCAAAGATTCCCGCAGTTCGGCTAAAGTTGAAAACTCGCTGACTTCTTCAGCAAATTCATCATCTAACTCGGGCAGT
>DATNRE010000370.1:0-2884 GCA_036703685.1 Candidatus Obscuribacterales bacterium | reverse complement strand
TGGTCTTCATGCTTCTGATTTAATTCAGGAAGCGGCAAATGCCATGTATCACCGTCAATCTGTCCATGATTTAGTGTTCTGTGTCCATACCCATCCTACGCTTTCAGAAGTGCTTGACGAAGCCTATAAACGGGCTGTTTTTAGTGTTGGGGGTCATTAGATTTAATCTTCTTAAATCCCCCTTTTTAAGCCCTTCAATGCTGTGTAATTATTCCTTGTAAATGTATGACCCACCCCCCAAACCCATAAGATGTAAGGTGAGGGGGAGAGGTCACACCAGTTAGGGCTATATTTCTGAAGTTAATTAAAACTTTTAATTAAACTGATTTTAAATTTAAAAAATCAGATACAGTGATCACAGGTTTTTCTCGAAATCGGTTTAAAATCAATAAATCGGCATCCCCAGTTATAAGATAATCAGCTTGACCATTAACAGCTAATTCCAAATATTTATTATCTTTTTATCCTTCATCATCTTTTAATATATCTTCTAAAATCTCAGGAGTTAATCCTTTTACAACGGCTTTTTGACCGATTTCACTCATCGTTTGTCGCAATTTATTAATAGCCATTTTTCGGGATATCGTTTGACTTTTCAATAAAAAGGCAATTCTAGTTTCTATCTGTTGTTTTTCTTCTTCGTTAGCCTGGCGGTAACTTTCAGCAATATCAACGGGAACTTTAATTGTAATTTCTTCTAGGTATGTCATCGGTGATTTTACCTCAATTATTATATCCTGCGGTTTAGGATGTTCTGTTATTATAACAGTACAGAAACCCAGTTTCTGAAAAAAACCCGTTTTTTGGGGTCGGTTTACAAAATTACCCTGGAATTTGATATAATCAATTTTATATTAATTTGGAAGATTAATCTATGTCTTTTTACCATCAAAACCTAGAGGCTTTTTTGAAATTATTAGAAGAACAGCCTCAATTATTTAACAACTCACACCGTCAAGATCTGATTGAGTTAATTGAACCTTTACCCGATGATATTGAAACTTTGTCAATTGCGATCGCCAGTTGGTATGAAAACTATGATGATATTGTTGATGCTCAGTTAGAAATTCTGAATACTTCTATTTTAATTAATAACGATTCCGAACAAACAGCAACTTCAAAATTAGCATTAGCTCGTTTACCCCTAACCCCTATTAGTTCTGTTCCCAAACCCAAACTTGAGTTAAACAAGGAAACTTTAAAAAATGCCATTCAACCCTTATCAGGAAGAACTCCTCCTCAATTATAATTGATGGTAGCAAAAACAATCTTTTTGGGTTTAATATTAACCCATTCAACAAGTTATTTAAGTTTACGCTAAACTATATCTATCCTAATTGGGTTAACCTGTTTATGTCTATTGTTGATCACGAACCCGCTAACCTTCAAAGATTAGAAAAACCGGAAGAATTTGATGATATTATATTTCCAGAGGGTAATTTGTGGAGTGAGGAACCTGCTTTGGAAAGTTACTTACATTTACAACAACTGCTACTTTTATTAAAATGCCTTGATTGGTATTGGCGCGATCGCCATGATTATTTTGCCGCAGGTAATCTCACGGTCTATTTTAGCCCTAATCAAAAAAAATCACAGGATTTTAGAGGGCCGGATTTTTTGGTGGTTTTAAATACAGAACAGAAACCCCGCCGGAGTTGGGTGATTTGGGAAGAAGGCAAATATCCTAATATTATTATTGAACTTTTATCCCCATCCACCGCAGAAATTGATAAAGGATTAAAAAAACAACTCTATCAAGATAACTTTCGCACCTTTGATTATTTTTGGTTTGATCCTGACACCTTAGAATTAGCCGGATTTCATTTAGTAGAGGGTAAATATCAACCCCTTGAACCTAATGCTCAAGGATGGTTATGGAGTCAACAATTAGAATTATTTTTAGGTCTTTATAACTCCCAATTGCGTTTTTTTACCTCAGACGGTCAACTCCTCCCCACTCCCGAAGAAGCAGCAATAGCAGCAGAAATACTATTAGCAAAATATCGAGAACAATTTGGGGAGTTACCCTAATGGGTCATAATAACTCCCAAATATAAAACGTTGTTGGGCTTTAGCCCTCCCATCAGCACCCAAGCCCCACAATAAATTTCGTTGTTGGGTTTTAGCCCTCCCCTGAACACCTAAGCTCCACCCCAAGCCAAGATTGGCCCAACAATTTCGATTATTTAAGATTTGTTACGAAAATTAAGGTCTAATCAAGGTAAAATAAATTTCGTTCAGAACCCGCAGTTTAGGTTAGTATCCTCAACCCTGATATTTGCGATTCAGTTTGGGGTGAAAACACGACTGGGGACTACCCACTCAGATTCAATCAAAATATCTGTGCAATCATCCAATAATAAGTCTAACCAGGCCACCCTTAGTGCCTCAGAAACCCGGAAATCAGAGTTACCCTTTACTCTCCAAGATATCAAAGCCGCCATTCCCGCGCACTGTTTTGAGCCTTCAGTCTGGAAGTCTCTGAGTTATTTCTTCATTGATATTTCGATCATCGCCGGTCTGTATTTTATCGCCTATAAACTCGATTCTTGGCTGTTTTTCCCCATTTTTTGGGTGATGCAAGGAACGATGTTTTGGGCGTTATTTGTTGTGGGCCATGATTGCGGTCATGGGTCTTTCTCCAAAATCAAATGGCTAAATAACTTAATTGGTCATCTCTCCCATATTCCAATTCTCGTTCCCTATCACGGTTGGCGCATCAGCCACAGAACCCATCACGCCAATACTGGAAATATTGATACCGATGAAAGTTGGTATCCGATAAACGAAAGTAAGTTTAATATGATGCCCTGGTATGAAAAGCTATTTCGCTTTTATATACCCTTACTCGCCTATCCGATTTACCTATTCCGACGGTCTCCGG
>DATNRE010000369.1:0-2851 GCA_036703685.1 Candidatus Obscuribacterales bacterium | reverse complement strand
TCACGGGGTTATTATGGGCGTTTGCCAATCACCCCCAAATTATCGGGATTCACGGCCCCGTTATTACCACCTTAGCCGCCGAACCCGACTGGTCAATTGAACGTTTATTTAAAGGAATAGAAACGGGATTTTTTGATACTTTACAAGGAGAAGGTTGGGGAGGAAATAGGGTTTCTGGTCGATTATTTCCCGCTAATTTAACCGTAGCAACCCACCTATTAGGCACTCCTTATCAACCGGATTTAACCGATACTATTCTTGCCTTTGAAGATGTGAATGAAGATCCCTATCGTTTGGATAGAATGTTAACCTATTGGCGCATGGTCGGAGGGTTTAAAGGAGTTAAAGGAATTGCCTTGGGACGATTTAGTAATTGTGATGTTAAAGGGAATAATCATAGTTTTACCCTAGAAGAAGTATTACGCGATCGCTTAGGAGATTTAGGCATTCCCATCGTCTCCAATTTACCGTTTGGTCATCAAGGATCAAATCCTATTTTACCCGTTGGTAGGGTAGTTAATCTGGATGGAGAGCAAGGAACATTGAGTTGGAGTTAGGGAAGGTTTATTTAATTGAACCACAAAAACACAAAGAAGTTATGGTAAACACGATATAAATTATCATCGTAAGGGCAGGTTCAAGACTATCTATGATGTTCGCCCTTATTTCTAATTTGGAATAGACTATGCTACAATAAGAATCCATTGCATCAAACTTCTGTATGCAATAAAACTAGGTGAACTCAGTTTTTCTTTTTTTTAGTTTATCAAAGATGAATATTATTGAATTTTTTGAATTAAGTGCAGGCAAATGGTTTTCTCAACGCACTTTACACAATTTAAAATCAGGACAATTACAGGCGGGTAAGTCTAATCTGATTATTGAGAGTTTACCCCAAACCGATGCTAAGGTTGTTCAGCTTTGTCAGCAACATGATATTGATCCAACGACTATTTCTGGGGGGTTTAGCTCCACTTGGGATGGAACTACAGAAGGCAACTCCAATCAACAAAAAGGCTCGGCTATTTTAGTTCCAATTATTAATCCTGACCATCCCCAAACCGGTCAATTACTCCAATTTCAAGGCACTAACCCCAATCAATCTTTATCGGGACGCTATAATCTGGGAGAGGATGAAGTGTTAACCGTAATCACAGAAACTCCTAACTTGTATATAGAAGAACGGTTATGGTATTTAATGCCCAATCTGAGATTAAGAACCAGCATTGTTAAAAATAATATGGGGTTAACTCAGGCTTCTTTTTGTTCAGAAATTCGCATGGGAGTTAAATAATATTAAGGCGAGTTCGTTTAACCTCAAATTCGTAAACTCGCCCCACTCAACAACAAAGGTGTTTACAACTTCTTCGTGTCTTCGTGTCTTTGTGGTTAAATTAATCTTAACCCCGATCAAGATAACAACACCAACTATTATTTCTAATTATTCCTAGAACTTAGAGCAAAACTAACTATTTTCCAAGGAGAGATAAAAGCAGTTGTTTCCTGGGGTTGTTCTAATAGATTGACCGCATAATCTATAGTTAATCCCAGATTATTCTGTAATTCTAACATAGTTGATTCTCCCTGACATTCATAACATCTTAAAATCCAGTGTTGGGAGTTAGTTTCTGACTGTTTAAATGCCATTAAAATTAAATGATCAGACCCTAACTCTAGGAAACTCTGGCTACCGGATGATTCAGAAGAAATAGCTGGCGGTCGGGGGGGATAGACTTTAACCTGTAAAGGACGATTGAATTCGTAACCTTTTTGGACGGTTTTTGCTTGTTTCCAATCTCCCCCATGGGGATAAATAGCATAACTGAATTGATGCCATCCTAAATCCGCTTCTGGGTCAGGCCAGGTTGAACCTCTTAATAAAGTTAATCGCAGTTGGTCGGGTTGAGCATCATAACCATATTTACTATCATTTAATAGGCTAATTCCATAATCCGATGTACTAATATCCGCCCAATGAATAGCCGGAACTTCCCATTTCGCTTTTTCTTGATCGGTTTGGGGGTTAGTAGGTCGTTGAATCACTCCACAGGGAATTTCATAACTGGCAAAATCCGCCGTAATTGTTAGGGGAAAAGCGACCTTAATTAAAGTATGATGCTCTTGCCAATTAACAGTGGTTTCTATTTTTAACAGGGGTGAACCTTGTTCTAAAATATAATCTTGGCAGAATTGTGATTGCTTAAATGTTTTAACAATTCTCAACCGCCAAACTATCGGCCCCGATTCTATCCATTCAATTGATTTTAATTGCAGTAAATCTAAGGGATATTGTTGATAATTAGGGTTAATATTCCACCCATCCCAATATTGTCCCGAATCTTCAAAGGCTTGTAGTTGATTTCCCTCTCCAGGTTTAAGGATATTTCGTTGATGAATTAAGTCGAAAACCTGTTCTAAATTTCCAGTTTTAGTATCTACAATTACCCGCAAAATATCATTTTCAAAGCTAATCTTTTGGGGTTCTAACTGATAATATTTGACAACCTCGGTTTTTTCTGCTATACTTTCAGTATAATTGGAAATAGGTGTGCCCATATAGGGCTTTTCTTGCCAACTTTCAAGGATTTCAGCCTGTTTGCGCCCCAACCAATAGACCTGATATCCCAGACTCGGAACATTTTTTGCCAGGAATAGTAGTTGCGGGTTTTCCGACCCTGACCCCCGCATCCATTCGACAGGCTCAGGACAAGGTTGGGCGGTTTGGGGTATTCCCTGGTGATCATAAATTTGCCAACAGCTATCGGAATTAGGAATAGGCACAGCCACGACTTCTGAGCGCGACCAGTTAAGGGAATTAAAGATAAAAATGGGTTGGGCGTCGAGTTGGGAG
>DATNRE010000368.1:0-15487 GCA_036703685.1 Candidatus Obscuribacterales bacterium | reverse complement strand
AATAACTCGACAAAATGCACAAAATGAGAGACAATTTCCCTGGTTCTATCTATTTTACTCTTTACTAAAATACTCATGGATTTAAAGTCTCTCATTCGCGATATTCCTGATTTTCCCAAACCAGGAATTTTATTTCGAGATATTACCACCCTGTTACAAAACCCCCAGGGACTTCGATATACTATTGATTGTTTAACCGAAAAATGTCGTCCTTTGTCTCCTGACTATATTCTGGGGATGGAGTCTAGGGGGTTTTTGTTTGGAATGCCTTTAGCTTATCAATTAGAAGTGGGTTTTATTCCGATTCGTAAACCTAAAAAATTACCCGCCGCCGTCTATCGGGCGGAATATGAATTAGAATATGGGACAGATTGTTTAGAAATGCACCAAGATGCCATTTCATCGGGGCATAAAGTCTTAATTGTTGATGATTTAATTGCTACGGGGGGTACAGCAAAAGCCACCGCAGAATTAGTTCAACAAGCCGGGGCTACGGTAGCAGGATTTTGTTTTGTGGTGGAACTTACCGGGTTAAAAGGACGGGAACAATTACCCGATGTTCCGGTAATTAGTCTATTACAATATGATTAAGGGTTTGAGGTTTTTTTGGGGTGAATTAATTAGTTATCAAGGGGAAAATTAGGTTATGGGTGAAACATTAGTCTATATTGGTAAGCGATTATTACAAGCGCTTTTAACTCTACTTTTAGCCTCGGCTTTGTGTTTTGCCATTACTCAACTTGCCCCCGGAGATTATTTAGATAACCTCTCGAATAATCCTCAAATTTCCCGCGACACCTTAGACCAACTGCGAGAACAATTTCGCCTAGATCAATCTCCCCTAGAACAATATTGGTATTGGTTAACCCAAATTGTCACTCGGGGAAATTTTGGCTTTAGTTTTGCCAATCAACGTTCTGTTACTTCCCTACTGATAGAACGGGTTCCTGCTACTTTATTATTAGCATTTTTATCGTTAATTTTAACCTGGGCAATCGGGATTCCATTAGGGATCATTGGGGCGGTGAATCAGAATCGTTTTACTGACCGATTTTTACAAGTGATTAGTTACACCGGACAGGGTTTTCCCAGTTTCATCACGGCTTTATTATTATTATTTTTTGCTCAAAAAACTTCCCCCCTATTTCCCGTTGGCGGCATGACCAGTATTAATTTTCCCGATTTATCACCCTTGGGAAAAATAGCCGATATTGCTTGGCATAGTATTTTACCGACATTAGCATTAAGTATTACCAGTTTTGCGGGTTTACAACGATTAATGCGGGGGCAACTTTTAGATGTTTTACGCCAGGATTATATTCAAACGGCGAGGGCAAAAGGGCTACCGGAAAATCGGGTTATTTATGTTCACGCCCTGCGGAATGCCATTAACCCTTTAATTACATTATTGGGCTTTGAATTTGCCAGTTTATTAGGGGGAGCTTTTATTGCGGAAACCTTTTTTAACTGGCCGGGATTGGGTAAATTAATTTTACAAGCGGTACAACAACAGGATTTATATTTAGTTATGGCGAGTTTAATGATGGGGGCGGTGATGTTAATTATTGGTAATTTATTAGCGGATTTACTCTTAAAAGCTGTTGACCCTCGAATTAAATTAGAAGATTTACGATGAAATTTTAGATGTATAGCAGTCGCCATAGATTACCGCTTTCGCGGTAATGACAGCAGATTAGTATTCCTAACAGCCCTGGCGCGGTTGCTATAAAATGTAGGTAATAGAATCAAAATAAATTGGGTTTAACCCAGTTTGCACTTTTAAGGAGACGGTTTAAATGCTCTCTGAAGTTTATTATATTCTTCGCTCTAAAGCCGATGGACGTTATGTTACCTCCCATCCTAACCCCGATAGTCCATCGGCCTATTTATTATTATTTTCAGAAAATTTTGATGCTTTGAGTTATTTAAACAAACACGCCCGGGATGTGAAAGATCGGTTTGCGGTAGAATCGGTTACGGGTTATCAAATTAAACCCATTTTACAGCGCTGGGGATTTACAGGAATTGCGATGGTTAAAGATCCTCTTTTACCGCAGATTGAATTTATGGAAATTAAACAAAATTAACAGCTTAATGAAACAAAGTTAAGTTATGGAGTTTGATAGCGATCGCTATTTTCTCTTGGGTCAATTAGAACAGGAGCAAAATATTGGTGAGGGTTTTTATCCCTAGAAAACTTCTATAATATAATTAGTTATACATCAAGAAAAGGTAGAGTCACCTTTTAAGCGTTTAGAAGCGATCGCCCCTTAAATGTTTAAAACAATAGCTAAAGCCTGACCAAGTTCCTGTATAGTTTCCTCAGAAACAGTTCCCACTTGCTTGATCAGTCTTTCTTGGGAAACAGAACGCACCTGAAACGTATCTGCTGCTGACAACTTACTTAACCCATTTTCTGATCTAGGTTCAATTCTTACCATCCAAGGAACTTTTGCAAATAGATCATTCCATCCTGTAATTGGTACAATAACCTTTAACCTAAGAACACCAATCTCGTCATTGCTGACAATTATACAAGGGCGGGTTTTACCGATTTCATCGCCAACGGTGGGATCAGCCCGATAAAGCCAAATCTGACCTCTAAGCATAGTCTTGATACTCGTAAAAGTCCCCATGCTCAACATCAACAAACTCAGTTAGATCACTTCCTTCTGCATAGTAATGACGCAGGATTTCAGCCGCATCTTTTAAACTGAGTTTTTCGGTTTTTTCCATTTCTTCGCGCACCAGTCGCAGTGTAAACTCAATAATCTTTAAACGCTCTACATTCGGCATCTGCTTAATAGCTTCTAAAATTTGGGATACTATCATGGTTTTTGGAATCCTAACTACTACGGTAATTGAACATCTTTATTATTATATTATGGTCAAGATGCGATCGCCTCAGTTAGATTACTTGTCTGATTCTCCTAATTAGAGAAAAGTTAAATCGGAAACCAATTTTCATCTAAAATTTGTTCTAAAGATCCAATTGAAATTACTGGAAAATTCTCTAACGGAAGTTGAGAACGAGCGCTCGCTTCTTTCCGCGCATCTTGATAACATTCATCAAAGATTTCTAAAATATAAGGTTTCAGACTAGGACTGCTTTTAAGTTGCTTGTTAATTTGTCTCCTAAATGCCATAATTTCCCCTTTCCAATGTCCTTGATTTCGCTCTCGTTCCCCTTGCCAAAATTGCAATTTTAGGAGATGCTCAAATAGCTTAACTAATAAATTTTCAATTTTGTGTTTTTCGCTTCTCCCCATTGTCTCTAATTCTTCCAGTAAATTCTCTAAATCAACCTGTGAAAACTGATTAGTACGCAGTTGGTTAATTGTTGTTTTCAACCAGAGATAATAGTCTTGGTCGTATAACGTTTCAGTCGGACGAGGAGATTGAGCCAACATAAACATAAAAACCTAAACCTCCCCTTAATTATAGCTAATTTTTGTTAAAATTGTCAACCGGATTTTCCAAAATTTCCAATACCGCCTTGGGAGATAATTTATCCTTAAACCAAACCACAGGGACGGGCAGACGATTAATATTAATTCCGGCATTTTCTAAATTCAATCGTTCAGAAATCGCTAATATTAAATAGTCACAGCCAGAAGATTGAACTTGATAAAACTTTTTCTGTAAATATTCCGGCCGCCAATAACCAATAATCTCTAATAAAAACATTCTGCCATCGGGATGAACTAAGCGAAAATCAGGAATCATTACACTCCCCGGAATCGGAATTAAATCGACTTCCCGTTCTAATTTCCACTCGGTTTTTAAGGTATTCCAGCGCTCGGCAAAAGATTGTTCAATCATACTATCATAGGGTTTACCCGGGGGATAATGACTGACTAAACCGCAATCGGAATTTAAACTAAAATAACCCGTTTTTATCACCCGAGTATAGGGATCACGTTGTTGTAATTTAGCTTTTAAACTCCATTTTGTAACATGAAGTAAGGCGGGAATCATTTTAGCTAAGGATAAACCATAGCGGGTACTAGCTTTAAATAAACTGGTGGGGCCATCAATAGTTAAAGTAAAACCTTGATCCGCATCTCCCTCAATATAAGTCATTAATTGGAATAATTTTAAATAGCGAAATAATAGTTTATATTCTCCTGGGTCATTACGATAGGCGTTAATAATAATTTGACTCGCTTGATAGAAAATCCCTTGAACTTGAGATAAATTATACCGATGTAATAACGCCTCTGGAGTCGGAGAATCTAATTGGGTTAAAATCCGATTTTCCTGTAAATCTGCATAAAGACCTGATAAAATTTGATGGGGTAAAACCTCTCGATTTAAGTCTTGACTTAGTTGAGTTGCTAACTGTTCTAATGTTTGTTCTGTTGAGGCTAAACTGGGTATTGTTTTGGCGGATAAGGTGAATACTTTTTGTCGTAATTCTACAGGTTCTAGGGGACTAACTATCTCAAAAGTACAAAAACCACTTCTTAATAAATGGGCTAACCCTCTTTTTAACCGATAGTCGGGACTATCCCCTTCAAATTCCTGTAAGCGTTTATTTAATTCTCCTTGGGTTTTATTCACAGATTCTTCAAAACAACGAATTACTTCCGTTGCTAAATTGATATGTTTTTGATCAATTTTTAGTCGCAGGGGAATTACTGTTTCTCCCTGTTGTTTATAACTTAAAAGTTCAGAAGGTAGCATAGGAAGGGTAATGGGTAATAGGTAATGGGTAATAGGTAATAGGTAATAAACTGGTAGGGGTGGGTTCTTTTAGATCTTTGTTAATCACCGCGCATCTCGATGAACCCGCCCCTACAACTGATGACTGATTTCTATTCAGATTCTTCTGAAGTATTCCATTGTTCTGAAGATTCTGCAACCCGTTTACTTGGGGTATTTTGAATCCCATATAACGGTTTAGGTTGAAATATATCTAACTGTTGGTAATCAGAATTAGAGGATTTTTTGGGCGGTTGGGGTTTAGATGATGTTTCACCTTTACGACGTTGGGATGTGCGTTCTTCGCTGGTATCTTCTGTTACAACTTCATACAAAATCGCCTGTTTATTGGGGGTATTGCCCTTGCGTAAAACTCGCCCTAACCGTTGAATATATTCCCGTTCTGAACCTGTCCCTGATAAAATAATTGCTATTTTAGCATCGGGAACATCCACTCCTTCATTTAAAACATGGGATGCCACTAGGGTTTTATAATCTCCCGCTCGGAATTTAGTTAAGATTTCATGGCGTTCTTTTACGGGAGTTTGATGGGTAATAGCTGGAATTAAAAAACTTTGAGAAATTTTATAAACTGTTGAATTATCTGCGGTAAAAATCAGGGTTTTTTCCAGATGATGTTGACTCAATAAATCTGCTAATATCCTCAATTTTCCGTTAGTACATAATGATATTTCCTTAGCTTGTCGGTGGGCTAACATTGCCCGTCTTCCTAAAGGCGATCGCGCACTTAACATCACAAATTGTTTCCAACCTTCTAAACTTGATAATTTAATATTATTCTCTTTAATAAACTCGTTTCTGACTTTCATTTGTTCTTGATAAGTCTCTCTTTCCTTGGGAGAAAGTTTAACTAGAATTTGTACAACTCGATGATTTGCTAAGGCAGATCCCGCCAAATCTTCCGGGGTTTTGCGATAAACCGTAGACCCAATTAATAAGGATAAATCACTATGTCTACCATCTGAACGTTCAGGAGTTGCTGTTAGTCCCAAACGATAAGGGGCGAGGGAATATTCCGCAATAACTCGATAAAAGTCCGTGGGTAAATGATGACATTCATCAAAAATTAACAGTCCATATTTATTTCCCAAGGTTTCAGAATGAATCGTTGCACTATCATAAGTTGCCACTAAAATCGGGGTTTGATCCTTCGATCCTCCTCCTAATAATCCAATTTCAATATCAGGAAAAGCGGCTAATAAATGGGCATACCATTGGTGCATTAAATCCAAGGTTGGCACAACAATTAAGCTGCTATATCCTGTTACTTGCATCGCCAATTGAGCTAAATAGGTTTTCCCTGAAGCGGTGGGTAAAACCACCACTCCTTGACTTCCTACCGCTTGCCAAGATTCTAATGCTTCCTGTTGATGAAGATAGGGGGGCATTTCAAAACTAGGAGTTAATTCTAAGGGATTAAAATTATGAGCTTGATCAATAAAATCTACTTGATTTTTGCGTAAAGTTTCTACTAAATTACGATAATAAAAAGCTGGACTTCTAAATTTTTCTACCCGATCATCCCAGGTCACAAAATCAATCCAGTTTTTCCCTTTTGGGGGAGGATGTAATAAAAGTGTACCCCGGTCAAAGGATAATGTAGGTGTGCGAGGCATGGGTTTCTAGGGTATTTTTAATAGCGATTTTGAATCACGATATCTTTGACTTATTAATCAATATTAGAATAATTATACCCATGGGATCAAAATTAGTATACAATTCTTAATGTTAAAATTTCCAGACCCACAGCATCTATTAGGATCAATAGAATTATGTTACTCCAACGCCATGAACGGATTAAATTAGACGAGACAGAGGACTCACTATTTTACTCGTTTCCTCGTTTTGTGACCCACGTTGATGAAGGGTTTATTGATCAGTTAAGCACTCTGTATCAAAAGTATCTTAAACCCCAAACTCGGATTTTAGATTTAATGAGTAGTTGGGTGTCCCATCTTCCCACTGAAATTCAATTTTCCCATGTTGAAGGACACGGAATGAACCAGGAAGAATTGGCTAAAAATTCTCAACTCGATCATTATTTTGTTCAAGACTTAAACCAAAATCTGAAACTTCCCCTATCCGATCAAGATTTTGATGCGGTCTTAATTTGTGTTTCCATCCAATATTTACAATATCCCGAAGCAATTTTATCCGAAATTCATCGAATCTTAAAACCGGGTGGAATTACTATTATTAGCTTTTCTAATCGAATGTTTTATCAAAAAGCAATCTCCGCCTGGCGAGAAGCAACAGAAGCTGATAGACTAGAATTAGTTAAAGGCTATATTAATTCCGTTAAAATTAATGATTTACCCGGATTTAATAGCCCCAAAGTTATTGCTAGTCAATCAAAAACTCCTCTATTTATGCAAATGTTGGGAATGGGAGGAAGTGATCCATTTTATGCTTTAATTGCATCCCGACAATCTTAACCGTAGTGAGGCGTTCACGCCTCTAAGCCGTAGTGAGGCGTTCACGCCTCTAAGCCCTAAAGGGCTTACTACTTAGAATTAGCCTCTAAGCCCTAAAGGGCTTACTACTTAGAATTAATAAATATTATGAAACCTTATCAACAAATTGCCATTCAGGACTGTGGTGAACCTTTGGTTAATATCCCCTTGGAAAAATTTGTAGTAGAAACTCCCCATGCTTATCAAAAATTAGGAGCACCCTATCATTTTTCTTCGGTAGATTCTCCCTATTATTTAAGACAGGGTGTTTTAGAACGTCTCCTCGCAGCACAACTACAATTAGAGAATAATTATCCTAGCTGGAAGATATTAATTTTTGACGCCTATCGTCCCGTAGAAGTGCAACAATTTATGGTAAATTATTCCTACAAACAACTATTAGAAGAACGGGGATTAACACCAGACAATCTTTCCGCCGAACAACACCAATCTATATTAACAGAAGTGGGTCAATTTTGGGCGGCTCCGAGCTTAGATCCCGCCACTCCTCCGCCCCATAGTACGGGTGCGGCTTTGGATATTACTTTAGTTGATTATATGGGAGAAATCTTAAATATGGGTTCGGAAATTGATCAGATTTCTCCTCGATCCTATCCTAACTATTTTGAGCATAGTTCTGATCAAATAGAGAAAGAATATCATCGAAATCGTCTGATTTTATCCCAAATTATGCTATCAACAGGATTTCAGCAACATCCGAATGAATGGTGGCATTTTTCCCACGGTGATCAACTTTGGGCGTGGTTAACAAATCAACAAAATCCAGAGGAAAATGCGATCGCAAAATACGGTCGATATTCCTGTTAATTATTGAAAAAATCAGGATCTTAAGTTTTGAATTTCTGCTAAACTTAACCCCGTGGTGCGACTAATAGTTTGATCATCTAAAATATTCAGGAGTTGACGAGCAATTTCTATCGCTTTTTCGGTTCTACCTTCCATTTGACCCTCTTGTCTAGCTTGACTTTCTGCAAAACTAATCGCATTTCTTTGATCTTGTAAAAACAGTTCCACTTTTTCAACTTCATCGAGTTCCTCACGGGTTAAATTAGTTTGATTAGCAATTTGAAAAGCCCGTTGAATTTGAGGGACAGTTTCTAAGGTTTCAGGAACGGTTTCTAAAGTTCTAGCACTTTGCATAAAATAAATCCATTTATCCGTTAAAGTTTCTAATTGTTCTAAGGATTTTTGAAATTTAGGTAATTCCACAAACACTAACTCTAATTCATTGTCAGAATAATTAAAGTTTTGAACTTTTTCCTTAAAAATAAAGTGAGAAATCCAAGAATCCGTATTTTCAAATTGAATAAAATCCGTAATTGTTAAAGCAATAACAGGTTTTAAAAACCGATAACCCTGTCCCACATCTAATTGCAGAGAATAGGTTTTAGCCGCATTATATAAGACTCGTTTTGTAAAGGCTTCTACGTTAATCACCTGCATCTCAATAATGACAATTTCACCCGTATTTAGTTGAGCTTTAACGTCTAAATAAGTATCTTTAAGCCCGGTGACTTTGGGCGCGAGGTAAGGATCAATAATCTCTAAATCCTGAATAACTAGCTCAGAATTATAAACCAGGGCATTCAAGAAACTGATTAAAATATCCTTACTTTCCGAGGAACCAAATATTTTTTTAAAGGCAAAATCAGTTTTGGGATTGATAAAACGCATGGCTTTTATTTCCTTTTAAACATATCGAGATAATCACCATTAATGGGGGCAATATATTTTGAATTAGCCCGAACATAACAGACTCCAGAATTCAATCGAGGCCCATAGGGATGAATACTTTCTACCTTTAACCAAGATTGACCATTTTTAAGTACAATAGCGTCGCCTTTTCCGTCATTAGAAAACAGGGCTGTCATAATTGCGCCAGACTCTAAGCGAGTCCTAACTGTTCCTTCGGGAGTATTGCGACAATTCAGATATTGAGGATCGACAACCAACCAGTTTATATTATTATAAAGTCCTCGATTTCCTTGAACTTTTGCCGTGATAAAATCTCCTTTCATATTGGGTTTAGGGACTTCCGCCATTTGAGCCATGGCTAGACCTGTTACCAAGGTTAGGGCGGTAAAGGTGGTGGTAATTCCAGAAAACAGGGTGGAAATGATTTTCATAATTTAGCTCGAAACCTTTAAACAAGGATTTAAAAAATATGGACAATTTAACATTTTTTAGAATTGTAACTTATCCTACTTTAGGGTACAATTCATACTGTTATTATATTCTTTCTGAATCTAATTAGAGGCAAAGTTAATGGAATGTATCATTTTATTCAAAAATATTAACAATCAAACAGAAATCTTCAACCCATTTTACCCCTTTTAAACTTCATGGTAAACTTTACAGATATAACCAATCATTGGGCCAAAAACAGTATAGAAACTCTGGCAAATAAAGGCATGATTAGTGGCTATCGAGATGGAACCTTTAAGCCCGATGCTCCTTTGACTCGTGCTGAGTTTGCTACTATGCTGATTAAAGCCTTTCCCCAACTTTTAGACAGTCGAGAACCGCTCCAATTTAAGGATGTTCCGTCGAATTTTTGGGCTTATAGTGTAATTCAAAAAACCTATAGTACGGGGTTTATGAGTGGTTATGAAGACCAAATTTTTAAACCCCAACAAAATATCCCTCGAGTCCAAGCTTTAGTTTCCTTAGTCAAAGGGTTAAATTATGAACCCAGTCAATCTATTATTAAAACCCTAAATCAAAGTTTAAATGATGGGAAAGATATTCCCAATTATGCTAAAAATGCGATCGCGGCGGCGATTGAATTTGGCTTAGTTGTTAATTATCCAGAGGTGAAACTTTTAAACCCGAATAAACCCGCAACTCGCGCCGAAGTAGCTGTATTTTTTTGTCAAGCGTTACGCCAAGTTGATGAACCTTTAACCATTCCTGAACAGTATATTGTTAAACCGCCGATTATTCCCGTTCCCAAGGGTGAATTAAGGGGAGTTTGGTTCACCAATATTGATAGCGATGTTTTGTTATCCAAAAATGCTTTAATTAATGCTTTTGATTTATTAGCAGAATGTAACTTTAATACGGTTTATCCTACCATTTGGAATAACGGTTATACCCTTTATCCGAGTGTTTTAATGGAACGGTTTACCGGAGTTAAAATGTATCCGATTCCTGAATTAAAAGACCGAGATATTCTCAAGGAAATGATTCCCTTAGCCCAAGAAAAAAAAATTAGTGTCATTCCTTGGTTTGAATATGGGTTTATGGTTCCCCCGAACTCTAAAATTGTTGAACTGCGTCCCCATTGGATTACTTGTCGTCAAGATGGTACGAAAGTTTATAAAGAAAGTCAAGTTAATCAATTGTGGCTAAATCCCTTTCATCCCCAAGTCCAACAATTTCTTTTGGGTTTAATCATTGAAGTGGTCAAAAACTATGAGGTTGATGGGATTCAATTTGATGATCATTTTGGTTTACCCGTCGATTTAGGCTATGATGAGTTCACAATCGAATTATATCGGAAAGAAACCGGAAATTCCCAACCACCCACAGACTTTCAAGAAGCAAATTGGGTAAGTTGGAGAGCGAAAAAAATCACAGAATTTGTTAGTAGGGTGTTCTGGGTGATCAAAGATTATAAACCGAATTGTATTCTTTCTTTATCTCCAAATCCTTATCTTTATGCCTATTCTCAATTTTTACAAGATTGG
This sequence comes from Candidatus Obscuribacterales bacterium, assembly GCA_036703685.1. Classification (GTDB taxonomy): domain Bacteria; phylum Cyanobacteriota; class Cyanobacteriia; order Cyanobacteriales; family Microcoleaceae; genus Planktothrix. Next base: position 4,599 of record DATNRE010000368.1, on the reverse strand, counting down.
AAAACCTGGGAAAAAGAAGGTTATTTAGAAGAATTAGTTTTACAATTATATCGGGATGATATTAATGGATTTTTAGCAGATTTAAAACGTCCTGAACTTTTGGAAGCTAAAAGTAATATTCCTGTTAGTATTGGGATTTTAACGGGCTTAAGAATTAAACCCATGTCTTTTGTGAATGTTAAAGAACAAATTCAACTGACTCGCGATCGCCAATTCGCCGGAACCACATTTTTCTTTTATGAAACATGGAAACAAATGATGGAATCAGAAACCCAAAAAAATGAATTTAAAACCCTATTTTCCCAGGTTTTAGAACGTCCACAATTTGTCTAAACATGAATGAAAATAATTAATATTCGTCCTTATTTAGAAAAGGATTGGTCGGCTATTTGTCGGGTGCACGATCGCTCCCAACCCGATGAATTTAAAGGATCTTGTGATTTAAGGGCGATGAGACCTCTGGAACAAAATCCTAATGTTCATCATATTTGCTATACTTATGATAAATTCGTAGCCTGTGAAGGGAAAAAAGTCGTCGCTTTTATTGCCCTTGATTCCCACTGTATTGCGTTGTTATATGTTGATCCCGATTATCAAAATCAAGGCATTGGTAAACGGTTATTACAGTTAGCTTTAAACCTGATTAATACTCCTATTTATACAATTGTGATGGCCGGAAATCACCGGGCGATCGCATTTTATAAAAAAGCGGGATTTCAAGAAATTGGCACTTTTAATAGCAATATTTCCGGTTATCCCTGTGAATTTATTCGTTTAGTTTGTTCAACGGAATAGAGGCAAAGTATCAATTATCATTAATTGTCCTATAAATCGATCATCTTTTTCTGGAAGTAGCCCCACGTTCTCACAGACAAAGAAGGCGTGGGACTTAGGCGTGATCAAGCTAAATTCTATACCGGTGGATGGTTTAAAAAAGGAACCTCTACCACTTCTCCATCTACTTCACCTACTTTAACCTTTGAACTGACTCCACCCGCTTTGGTTCTAATATAACCCAAACCAAAATGGTTTCCATCGCCATTGGTATAACTGGTTAATTTTCCGACTTTAACATCATCAATTAATATCGGAGTTCCTTCGGAAACCGGTGCATTTAAACGAATACCCCAGAGTTTTTGTTTAACACCTTTATAAGTATTCAGACGAGTAATTGTTTCTTGACCAATGTAACAGCCCTTATCAAAAGATAGGGTTTGCCATAAACCCGCTTCTAGGGGGTTGTAATCTTCTGTCAGTTCCGTATCCGGTGCGGGACGACCTGCTAAAACCCGTAAATGCTCCCAAACCCTTTCCCCTAAAGGAACAGCACCCCCCTGGGTTAAGACTTGCCAAATTGAGGCGGCGATCGCTCGATCAAGGATGAGAGTATATCCACAGGTATCTAAACCACTCCCCACGGCGATCCGAAGATTAGAACCCGCAATTTCCACCCATTGATGGGAGCCGTAGGATTTTTTTTGTAAGTCCCCGATCCCGAATGGATGAAGAACCGGGGAACTCTCGGGGCCCAGGAGACTAAAAACCGCATAATCCTTTGTGATATCTTGCAGTTGTACTTGATCCATGGGAAAAATATACCGATCTAGCCACTGTATGAGTTGTTGGCGACGGTTGGGCGAAACTAAAACGAGAATGGCATCTTCGGTGATCAAGGCCGTCGCTAAATCAAGAGTTCGAGCCGTGGAAGTGACAAATACCGTATCACAACCTTCTCCGGGTTTGAAATTTTGAATGGAATTGGTGCTTTGATTATGTAAAAATCGCAGTCGATCTGCTCCCGAAATTTTTAACAGTCCCCAGTGAGACCGATCATAGATCGCAACACCCTGTTTGGTGGCGGTGATGGCTTCAGGATCATTGCCAAAACTGATGGGAATAGTTTCCCCTGTGTTTAAGGTTTCAAACCCGGCCCCCATAGAGGCTTGTAAATTCTGTAATTCTGAAATCATGGCGGGAGTCAGCGAAATTTAAAATTTTTTCAACATTGATGAGTATAGAGAATTAAGATCAAGAATGGGGAACATCTGAGGGTAAATTAGCAAATAAATCTTGAATAATTTTACGAGTTTTATTTTCTAGGTTTTGCCAATCTACATCTCCGATTTCTTGATCAATTAAGCTCATATCAATTTCCACCTCAAGACTTTCTGCGGCGACATGAGTAGGGCGATAGTTTTGAAAACAGATCTGATAACATAATTCCCAAATATCAACGCTGATTTGCTGACCATTATGCTCCAATTCTAACCGATATCCAGGGACAGGATCTTGGACTTCCTGATAACTTCCTTTCCAAATAGATTGGTCTAATTGTTTGCTAATGTTGTCTAGGAGGCGGATCAACGCTGGCTGCATTAGGAGTTCAGCCTGTTGCCAAGCTAGGGGGTCTTTAATTTTAGGTTTCATCTATCTGAATCTGAAAGGGATTTTTTTATTGTCCCAGTTCCTGCTGAAACTGCCAAATCTTCTTTGATTGACACAAGGTTAAATTATAGTTAATCGTCAAGGTCTGGGTCACTGCTATTTGCAACTTGTTCATCAGAGGGTAAAAATAAAACAGATTTCCCGCTAATCAGGCGATTGATTTCAGCTAAGGTTTCTGTTCGAGATAATCCATCTCGGGTAATTAAAAATTTTAAAATGTCAAAACTGGTGGTGTTGGTGAAGTGATAACCGCCATGAATATCAACTTTCCCAGCAATAAAAAATAGGGTATTTGTTAGATCAATAATTAGACTTGTCCAAACATTTAAGGGGAGAGATATACAATTTAAGCCTGGCATTTCTGAACAATCAATATAGTTAAATTTTTCAAATAAATCATAGGCTGAGGTGGGTTGAACTGCCGATTGAGAACTAATCATTACCCGAATATAGGGTTGATATACTATTTGGTTATTGGGATTTTTACAGGATTTTAAATAAACATTTCCTAATCGTAATCCTGACATTTCTATACTCGGTTCACTAAACCAATTGCCTAAAATAGAAAGATAGCGAAGAATTAAATCTCGATCACTAGAAAATAAATAAATTTCATTACATCGTAAAATAGCAGAACGGACATAATTATTCCGACCTTCTCTAAGAAATTCTAAGGGAATATCAGGGGAAGTTAAAATGAGTTTGTCTAGTTGTAGGTAATCACCCATGTTGTTTTTTTCATATTCCAAGCGATCTTCTTTTCCAAACCGATCCGAGAGAATTCTTAGGACATTGATAATTACTAAACCTCCCATACTATGACCAATTAAATTAACATTCATGGGGGGGAAGTTTTGGTTATAATAATTAGCAATTAGAGTTTCTTTTTGGAGTTCATAAAATGGCATAGATGTATAGGGATTTTCCCCTAAAACTTTATCGAGTCTCCAAAAAAATTCTGCTAAATCCGGTGCGCCATAGTGAATAGCTCGATAGCGATCGCGTTGATAAACAGAAATTCTTAAAATTTGCATTAACAATAACCACAGAACAAAAACCGTTAGGGTTACTCCATTCCATTCAGCGATTAAATCAGAAATTTGATCCCAATTAAACCAATACCAGAGGGGAGATAATGATAGTTTTATTCCCAATAAATTCAACAGGGGAACGATCATTAAACTTAAGATAATATAAAATCCCGTGCCAAACATCCAAGCTAACAGGGCAACAATAAATAAAAACTTTAATGAAAGACCTTTTTGTTCTCCCAGATCACTCCATAATCCAGGATGAATTAAGGGCATTTCACTCGGCCAATGATAACCAATATAAACACTCCGATTTTCTAAGGTTCCGATGTGATTAATCGGCCCCTTCACGGATAATGACTCTATTTCTGCGATAAATTCTTGATAAAATTTAAAAGCTGGAGTCCCATATCCATGGGTTTTCAAGGTGAGACGCTCAAAGTTTCCCATGCGCATCAGTCGTCCCATTTCAGCAATATTAAATAAGGGACGAAATCTTGCTAAAGGAGGCAATTGTCGATCAATATTTAATGAGGTGCGGGCGGTACTAACAACTAAAAAACTATTGGAATATTCCCGATCAACATAAATTTCAAAATTACGACTTACCGCTTTAGCAAATTGTTTATTATGCCAACTATTTAGGGCTCTAATTACATAATCTTCATTCACTTGATTATCAAAATCGGGATATTCTTCTAAATTGCAGCTAGAACGTAATGCTTGGGCGATTTCTAATTCAGAAGTATAACCACCATACAGAGGTAAATTATATAGGATTCGAGTCTTGATTCCCTTGGGAACAGCATAGGCCAATTGGACAATGCGAGCTTTTGTCCAAGCATCAGAAAAGGCCGCCGTATTCCGAACAATGGACTCTAACCATTGTTGGTCATTTGCAATTGTTTCTTGATGCCAGTATAAGGGTAAACCTCTGTATATTCGCTTAGTACCCATAGTGCTTTTTATTAGTAATCCGTTATCAGTCAATAAAAAAAACAGTTCTAAGTCATCTACAATCAGCCGTTAATTGGAAACAGCTAAAACTCAGTTGGTAATAAGTAACTTTTAAATTAAAATCTTACACTGATAACTGATCACTGATTACTGATAACTGATTACA
>DATNRE010000367.1:0-8257 GCA_036703685.1 Candidatus Obscuribacterales bacterium | reverse complement strand
GTTAATATCAACATGATTCTTAGCCACCGCAGGAGCCGCTAATTTCTTCATGTAGAAATCAGGAGCCGCAAACAAACCACCCTTTTCAGAAATTGCTAAGACGGCCATGGAGCCATTTTGACCATAGGCGACTAAGTTAGTTCCTTCGCAGGGGTCAACGGCGATATCAATTTCCAGCAGTTCGTCGGGGTTGCAGAATTTCGCTGCATCCTCTTGGGTACAGATCCCGACTTGCTCACCAATATAAAGCATGGGGGCTTCGTCTCTTTCCCCTTCCCCAATTACGATCCGTCCTCTCATGTGAATTTGGTTCATGCGTTTACGCATGGCTTCCACGGCCACATGGTCGGCTTCATTTTTGTCGCCTTTCCCCATCAAACGAGCCGATGCGATCGCCGCTTGCTCGACGACTTCAATAATCTCTAACCCAATAACATTATCCACAGAATTATTTCCTCCCAAGAACTGAGATTGCCGAATTATTAGACACTCCCAGTGTTTTAGTCTATCAGAGGGCGGGATACGGTTTGCATTTGGGGGAGTTTAGTTTTTGTTAATTTTTACTGCGAGTCAGGGGAGTCCCCATCTATTACACGTTCTCTATAGCGCTACGCATTACGGTGTTTGACATTTTGAAACCCCAAAACCCTTTCAATTCTTACTGTTCCCTGTTCCCTGTTCCCTGTTCCCTTGCGCGTAGCGCTATAGGCTAAAAAATCGCTTCGGTCAACCGACAGGCTTCTAAATCCAGAATTGCCAATTTATCGTAGGCCTGATCAATCAAACGTTCTCCCCGTAAGGCTCCGGTATTGGCCCCCGGACAAATAGAGTTGAGGGTATGGGAATTAAAGCGCTCCAAGATTAAGCGAATACTGTTTAATTGTCGGGGCCAGTGGAAGGTTTTGGCGGTACGCAGGGGTACGGGTTGGCCTTGGAGATTGGGCAATAGATGGCGTCCGGTGAACAATACCCCCCCATGCCCACTAAAATAAAGGCAGGATGAACCAGGGGAATGTCCGGGTGTCCAAAAAACTGAACTTAGGGAACTCAATTTTAACTCAGTCCCAAAAGTGGTTAGGTTGGACTCAGGGAGTAAATAGGCTTCTTGTTCTTGGATCAGAATATGGCATCCTAGGGTTTTTTGAATGTCTCGGGATGAGCCAATGGCTGCCCGATGGGTAATGAATAACCACTGAGCGCCCCCTAGCTGCTCGATAAACTGCTGATTTGTCGGATTCCAAGGGGGAGCATCGATCAGGATGTTCCTCTGGTTTTCTACCACGAAATAGGCTGTTCCGCCCAAGGTTTCCCGGTTGGGTGGGAAAGCATAAATATTTTCCAGCACTTGCCGGGGCGGTTTGGGGACAGAAAGCTCCTGTAACATATTATTAGATTAATTTTTAGGGTGCAATTGTCGATTTTAACTGAATTAAAACTACCAATGATCATGTTATTTTGGTTACTCATTTTAGGGTTAATGACCTACTGGCTTCTACAAAGGGGTGTGGCTCAAATTACCCGGACTCCGGTTTGGTTGCTGTGGTTGGTGATGATGACTCCGGCGTTCATTTGGGGGACTTGGATTTGGATCTATGATCAAAAACCTATTCCCGCCGGGTTAGTGATTATTCCCTTTATTGTTTGTCCCTGTTTATATTGGTTTTTGGTGCAATGGGGGCGTCTTCCTCCGCCATCACCGGAATTAGATATTGCTACTCCCACAAACTCGATTCTTCCCCTAGAAAAACCCCATTTACCCCGCCCTTTGGATCAACAGGAAGAAGAAATTCTTCGCAGTTGTTTCCCTTGGACAGTGTTTCCTTTACATAATATTGAATATCGCTTACAAGCGGTGATTTGTCGGGGTCAGTTACGGTCTAATCCCGATCAGGCTTATCAAACGATTCGAGATAATATTCAGGCTAAATTTAGCGATCGCTTTTTAATTGCATTTCAACAGGATCTTCAAGATAAACCATTTTTTGCTTTAGTCCCTAATCCCTATCAGGAAAAAGCTGATCCGGTTGAAAGAGAACCCTTGACTCGTCCTCTGTTGGCTTTATCTTTATTTGTAATTACTTTCTTTACAACAACAACGGCGGGGGTTAAAATTGCCGATATTTCCCTGGATGCTTGGCAAGATAACCCGAGTTTATTATTAACAGGATTCCCCTATAGTATAGCTTTAATGGCGATTCTGAGTATTCATGTATCGGCTCATTACCTAATGGCTCGCTGGTATAAAATTAAGGCGACTTTACCTTATTTTATCCCGATTCCTTTTTGGTTAGGAACTTTGGGTGCTTTTATTCAAATGCGATCGCCTTTTCCCCATCGCCAAGCCTTATTTGATATTAGTGTTGTTAGAGTTTTAGCGGGATTTATCATGAGCTTACCCCTATTAATTTGGGGGTTAAGTCAGTCAACGATTGTTCCCTTTGATCCGAAAATTTCGGGATTTTTCAATTTTGAATCTTTGAATCCTAGTTTTTCATTTTTATTAACGGTATTGAGTAAGTTAATATTAGGTGCTGGGTTAACTGCTGAACACGCAATTCATTTACATCCAGTGGCGATCGCCGGATATTTAGGATTAATTGTGACTGCGTTTAATTTAATCCCCATCGGACAACTAGATGGCGGTCATATTGTTCATGCTATGTTGGGTCAAAAAACCAGTCTAATTATCGGTCAAGTTGCTCGATTTTTAATCTTAATTTTAGCCTTAATTCACAGTGAATTTATAATTTTAGCCCTATTATTATTCTTTTTTCCCTTACAAGATGAACCCGCCTTAAATGATGTCAGTGAACTTAATAATATTCGAGATATAATTGGTTTTTCAACCTTGGGATTATTATTATTAATTATACTCCCGATGCCTTCGGTTGTTGCCCAATGGTTGAATTATTAAGCTTTTATATAATAAAATAGGGAACAGGGAATAGGGAATAGGGAAATAGCAGGTTTTACCAGATATAAAATAGCTATTAAAGGGTTAACTCAACTTTCCCCTAAACCCCTTTTTGGGGCTAAAGCCCAACAACGAATTTTAAAGATTATCGCAAAAATGCCCTGGAAGCCGGATAATAGAATAGGGATTTAAATTTTGCTTGTCTTTCATTAGCGGGCTCGGGGGCTTCATCCCATAAACTTTCATAGAAAAAGAACGAAAACCCTAAGCCATTTTGACGCGCGGCTTGTATCTTGGCTTGAATGTGTTGCATTCCTATGGGTCTATTTCTTAAACCTGTTAGAATTCCAGCCCCCGTGGGAATTTTGCCCCGCGCCTCTTGAATTTCTGGCTTAACTAATTCTCTAACAAAACTGGGTAAATCCGGTCGATAAATCTGCACAATTAACTCATCAACTAGATTTTTTTTCACCCAACTTACCCAGTCTTGAAGATGACTATTATAAGCGGTATGATAGGGATTAGGAGCAACGGAAAAAATCGCTTTAGGGTTTTTCGCTTTTACAGTTTTATGCAATTTTTCCACAAATTCTGTAATTTTATTAGCACGCCAACGCACCCAAGCCGGATCTCTAGGATCTTTAGGGGGCAGGCTTTTTGTTTGTTCTTGATATAACTTAACCGTATAGGGGTCATAACCAAATTCAATCGGTAAACTCAAATGATCATCAAATTGAATACCATCCCCTTGATATTGGGTCATAACTTCTAACACTAAATTAGTAATTAATTGTTGGACTTCTGGATGAAAGGGATTTAACCAAACTACCTCTCCGGCGGCGCCTTCCCAGGTCTGAATTCCATCTTGGCGGCTAGTTAACCACTGGGGATGATTTAAGGCTAATTCCGACGACGGCGAGGTCATAAATCCAAATTCAAACCAAGGAATTACTAATAACCCTTTTTGATGACTCAGATTAATTAAATCTGCTAAAATATCTTGTCCCTGTAACCCCCGACGAATAAAGGGCTGAAATCCTCCCGCTTGAGCTACTTGACTCGGATAAAATACATAACCCGAGTTCCAAACCACCGGATAAATTGTATTAAAATTGAGTCGCGCTAGTTGATTAACTGCTTCCTGTAATTTACCATGATCTCTAACAATATCTGTATCATTGGTTGTCACCCAAACTCCTCGAATTTCTGGAAAGATTTTTGGGGTATTCGCCCTACCAGGGAGGGCAGATAATAAAACTATCAACCCCATGCCTAAAAGCATCAGAGAAATTGATTTTAGTATTTGTTTAGTGCCTCTTGAAACACCATATCGCCACGAACTTTTCGCCATGAAACCCAAGTATATAAGTTAAGAACAGAAACCAGCAATTGAGCAGATTATTCTGCATTTTTAGAATATTTTAATAATTTACCAAATTTTGCCCACTTTCTAACCTTGAATCTCAATTTCAAACAGGACTTACGCAAATTTGGGGATGTCACCCTAGATGTAGGGGTAATTCATGAATTACCCCGACTCCTGATAGCGGTGATGCGTAAGTCCTGTCAAAGTAAACTCACGGTTTCAGAGGGGATAAAGTCGGGGAAAACTCTACCCATTTGCTGAGAATTGAGTTTAAATTGACTCGCTAAAATCTGAGCGATCGCCTCTCTAAAATCCGTTGTCACCTTTAAATCCCGTTGTTCAAATAACTCCGATTTGGCCAAGCCGGGCCATTTCCCATAGACTTTTCCCCCCTGGATCGCCCCGCCCAAAAGCCACATCACGTTCCCATAGCCGTGATCCGTCCCGCCATTGCCATTTTCCTGAACGGTGCGGCCGAATTCCGACATCACCACAATTGTTGTATCTGCATATACATCTCCTAAGCGTTCCACCAACGCTATTAAACCCTCGGATAAAAAAGCCAATCGATTCGCTAAAAGTCCAGTCGCTCCCCCCTGACCGACGTGGGTATCCCATCCCCCCAAACTCATGAAGGCCAGTTGAATACTGGGATCTCGCACTAACAAACTGGCCAATTGTCGAGCTTCCCCCGCAAATCCCTTGGGTAAGGGGGCTCCTTGGTTGGCGGCTTGCATTTCCGCGTCTAATTCCTTCAGGAGTTGTTCCCGGGCGGTTCTCCCTTCTCGGTAGGCTAAACTGAGGGCGTCGTTACTGGCATAAAGTTGATCAAAGGCGGCTTTAACTTGATCCCCATCAATGGGGAGTTCCCTGGTACTATTGGAATTGAGGGTAATATTGGCGACGGACTGGGAACCGGACAAGATTCGGGGGATCACCATACCCACGCTGACGGCCTCAACGGGAGTTTTTCCGGGCAGAACACCCAATAAACGGTTCATCCAGCCATCGGGGGTTTTTGAAGTGTTGGGGGTTCCGGTTTCCATCTGGTCTTGGGCTTCAAAGTGGGAACGGTTGGAAATCGGAGAACCAACTGCATGAACAAAGGCTAAATTGCTTTGTTTCCAAAGAGGCATCAGGGGGGAAAAAGCCGGATGCACCCCAAAAAAACCATCTAAATCTAAAGCCCCTTTTTCGGTTCCGGGTTTAGGAATGGCAATGACTGGACGGGCGGCATAATATGCGGGTTCAGCATAAGGAACGACCACATTTAAACCATCAATTCCACCTCGGAGAAAAACCACAATTAAGCGTTTTGAGCCGGGGGAAGCCGCTAGACTTTTAGCGATCCATCCGTGAGCACCTAAAGTTGCGATCGCTGACGTACCTGAAATTCCTACAAGTTTTAAAAATTGCCGTCTATCCATTGTGTTGACCTGATTGATAGAACTAAAAATAGGGATACATCTTGTTAACTGAGTCGAGAGAATGATTTAATATTAAGGGTTATTTAGTATTCCTATAGGTTAACATAAAACCGGAACATTGAGAGGAGAAGTTAAACATGATTTTAAAACGTGGTGAACCTGGGGCTAAGGTTCGAGAAATTCAAGGTCAGTTAGAACAATTGGGCTATAATATTGGTCGGTTGGGAATGCCTTTTGATCAGAATTTGGAAAGCATTATTAAAGCTTTTCAAGAGGAAATGGAATTACCTATTGATGGGATAATTGGGGATGGTACTCTCCTTAAAATCAAACAAGCTGTAGCTGCCATTAAAAGTTCTAATCCCATTCAAGCTGAACCGTCTCCTATCCCCAATGAATTAGGGGATTTTATTAATGGAAATTGGCAACAATGGCAAGTGATTTGTGCTAAAAAATTAAATGCTCGCAGTGGCCCAGGATTTAATTATAATATTGATATGAGTTTCCCCACGGGTACGGTATTAATCCTTCATCCTGAGTACCGTTATCCGATTAAATTTGATCAAGTCGGTAAACCTTGGTTAGTGGTTTCCTATCAAGGCGGAGCGTTTTTTGTTCGAGCGAATCAACGCTTTATTGAACCCGTTGTTTAATTAAGATTATCACCTTTAATTTTAAATTAAAATAGGAATATTAAAACAATGATTGCCCTTTCTGACCCTAATTATCTAACTCCAGAACAATACCTAGAAATCGAAACTAAAAACACCATTAAACATGAATATATTAAGGGTGAAATCTATGCCATGGCGGGAACAACCGACACCCATAATACCCTTGCTTTAAACTTTGCCACCCTAATTCGCTCTCACCTACGGGGAACAAACTGTCGTGTTTATTTTGCCGATATTAAAGTTCGTCTCGAAGAATGTAACTGTTTTTATTATCCCGATATTCTGGTAACTTGTCACCCCCAAGACCAAGAAACCTCTACCTATAAACGCTTTCCTAAACTAATTATTGAAGTGCTTTCTGAAAGTACCGAAGCCTTTGACCGAGGAGATAAATTCAACGACTATCAAACTTTAGATAGTCTCGAAGAATATATTTTAGTCAATACAAAACATCAGCGAGTCGAAATATTCCGAATCCTTTTTCTCCTGTTCCCTCACCAACCCATTCTAGCGGTCTATCAAATTCTTTTACATAAAAAATGATTCTGCCTCCGCCACCGTCATAGTCTTCCCAACGTTCAATTATTCCTTGTTTATAAGATGAACTGTTTTTCTGGTCGTGAAGTGCTAAATAGAGTGCGGTATTAGCAGTTTCTTCTGATAAGCTGTCACGCACTTAATTTTTTTGCCCACAAGCCTTGCTAGAAGGACTCTAGGCTACAAAATATTCAATTTAGATGCGGAGCAGCTTACTTTCCAATCCCCACTTTTGAATCGACCGTCTCCTAATTCTTCAATATTAAGCCCACTTCTACAAACAAAATGAATACCTAAGACTTTTCGAGCCATGATTGATATTATCCTTAATTCAAGTATTCATTATATTATATCATCTAAAATTAAAGGTTTTAGTTAATTTCTCCAACATCTCGTAGCACGGCTTCAATAATACTAGAGCGGATATAAATTCCATTATTACGCAACTGCTCAATATATCCTTTGATTTCAGCTATTAATCCTGCTTTTTTAGCGCGACGTAAAATTCCCAACGTCCCAATACGAGGAATGCCTAAACGTTCAGCAATTCGCCTTGCTTGAGCATCATCTAGTAAAACAATAGGATTCGGAGTAGATTTAGCTAAGGCAATAGCTTCTGCTTCTCCGGGATCTACTAATATTAATAATGGCTCTAACAGCATCGGTAATGGTGCTTCTATTTCCAGCCATTTCACCTGACTAACTGCCTCGGCTCCCGGTAAGCCTAACCCTTGAACTGTGACTTCATTCCAAACAGCAGGGGGAAGCAAAACTCGCTGATACAACCGGGGCAAAAGTTCTAGTTGTTCGATAATAGCTAGGGATATCAGAGGACTACTATCGGCAATAATAATCTGATTAATCATCCCGTAATTCGTCAGCGATTTGGTCATCATCTAGGTTGATTACCGGAACTTGTAATCGTCCGATTTCGTACATAAATTGCAGTTTATTCATTCGACAAAATTCGGCGGCTTTTCCGAGAGATAGTCGCCGTAACTCAAATAGCTTTACTGCCAGCAAAAAGAGCAATTCAGCTTCTAAGCCTTCGGGAGATTTACCAGAAGTAATGAGCAAATCATCGGGATAGGGAAGGGACAGATTGGGCATGGTCGTATTGGGATTTAATAACTGTCAATAATCAGCTAAAATGGTCGATATTTTAGGCAGCTTTTCCCGGGTAAATCGTGCGTTCTCCTTTAGGAATAGAAATCCAACCTAATTCCTGTAAACGATTCGTTAAATTAGAAATACTCACCCCTAACTCATCTTTTATGGTATAAAGGTGTTGCCAATTAGTTAAATCTCGGCCGACTCGTTTGGCTTCTAAAATTGGGCG
>DATNRE010000366.1:0-9813 GCA_036703685.1 Candidatus Obscuribacterales bacterium | reverse complement strand
CGGGCAGACGAATATAAAGCAATGAAAGCTAAGATCGACGCATGGAGAGCGAAAACAGCCAAAGAAAAAAGTGACCTTTATAAAGCGCAAATTGAAAAAACAGGGAATAAAAAATCTAACGTAGGATTCGAGCTTGGTTATATCTTTCCGTTTGGTATTGATCAGTCTAAGAAAATTTTGCTAAAAGTTGGTTTAGTAAAAGATGGGGCAGACAGGGGGGGAACAGAAGAAAGCGCGGCTACTTTAATTACAGAATTAAGAGCCCAAGTTGTAGGAGGAGCGTTATATGCGTCTGCTAAAAATGGAACTACATTTCCTGCTACTGGTAGTTTTATTACTGATGTACGGGGCAACAAAAAAATTAAACCTGCAAGAGTTAGATTAGTACAAAATGTTGCAAAAGTTGACGGAATTGAAAGTCGTGTTACGGGGAATCCTTACAGTTACATGAAAAAAGACTCTGTTTCCTGCGTTTTTGGACAAAAAATTGGAACAGAAACAAGCTATGAAAGTGCAAAATCTGCATTAAAAACCGCGTTGCTAGGCATTGACGGTCGCGCTGTCTATTTCACGCCTCAAGGGGAAATTAATTTAGAACAAGTCTAAAATTAGCCAGAATGAAAAACAACGAAAATAATGAAGTCATTGAAATTGATGATTCTAAAGACGAAATCTTAGACTCTTTAATCCTTGTCCCTCAATTTACTACTGAAATAGAGCCAGAAATTGAGTTTTTAAATGATCAAACTTGTTACTGGCTTTGGGGACAAGTCGATACAGGGGATTATTTAGATATTGTCAATGATACCGTGGGGGATGTTCAAAGGCACCTTGCTCAATTTGAACGAGCGATAAAATGCCAGATTTAAGTAATGATAGTCTATGGTATCCAGTCTACGAGGGAAATTTAACATTAAACGGAGAACCATCAAAGAGTAACAAAATTTCTCCAATCTCTTTTCCGATTCCGTTCATAAGTAAATATTTTAGGTGTTATGTAGAAACATCTAACACAAACTATTATTATGGCGGAATCGTTATTTTAAACATCGGGTCTATTAGTGTACCTTCTCCTATTTATGCAACAAGTAGAAAACTCGTGTTGCGTAGATGGAGATTACTAGATTTCCCATTGATAGAGCAAGGCGGGGTTAATTCTCAATTTCATCTTAATTATCAGTCGCCTTGGTGGTTTTCCGATGTTAATTTAGCAATTTACCAATATCAAGAATAATGTTACTTCCAACCAACTCTTACCCTCAGTTTAACTCTGATACTCACTTTGAGGAATTGTTATTAAGCCAATGCCGAAAGGTTTTTGAACTCCAACAAACTCAAGCTGATATTGACTTAATAGAAATTTCTTCTAACGATAAAGAGAAATGGACAACCGTTACCTTAAATTGTAAGGGAAAAATTGTTGATGGTGAAATTGTTGCGGTAAACCCATTTAATTTTACCCTTGACCCCGGCTTGGGGGTTTATCCCCTGGGGCGAGCTAATTTAATTGATTCAATTTTTCATCTGTTTGTTTTTTTGGGACAGCAAGAAGATAAATTAATCCCCGTTGATGGGGACAAATACGTTGATTGGAGTATTGCTAAAGGTGATACTGTTTGGGATGAATTTGATATCACAATGTCTTTAACAGAATTTCAATTAACCTTTGATTATTCCAACTATTCATCTAAAGCTAAACCTTACCTTATTTAATAAACATGACAAGTAATTTTGATGTAAATTTGATTGTTCTTATTGCTGGACAAATTATTGGGCTTTGTATTTTTGTTTGGCGAATTGCGATTGAGTTTGGGCTTTTGAAAGCTCAAATCGAGAGAAATAGAAACGACTTGAATGGCGCAATGCTTTCAGTTCGAGAGGATTTAAGGAATACTTATCAAATCCAACAAATGCAAATTTCTCATATTCAAGAGCATTTGCAGAAGAATAAAGATGACAATTATCACCCTCCATCTTTGAGGATGTGGGATAAAAATTTTGAAACTTAACTTAACCATTTCTTTAAATACAAAAGTATTTGTAAATAGAATTAATTTACCAATACTTTTGCTTCCTTTATGATGTCTGAAGAAACTTTACAAGCCTTGGAAGTTCGAAACTGGTCAGAGGTTCGATGTTTTAATATTCCTGTGAACCAAGATATGTTGAGGCCCGATGGATTTGTTCGGGAGCTAACCTGCGTGTTAAAATCGGAATGCCCTCGGAAAGTGCCGTCAAAAACCCGTCTCGTAAAATTCGACCGAGAATATGTCCTTTCTAAACTCTCCAAAATTCGGAAAGAACTAAACCTGACGGTTCAGGAATTGGCTAATTTAATGCAATGAAAATTGGATACGCTAGGGTCTCAACAGACGATCAAAGTCTTGGGCTCCAGTTTGACGCATTGGCGGCTGCGGGGTGCGACAAAATTTTTGAGGAGAAGGAATCAGGGGCAAAATGCGATCGCCAAATTTTAACCGAGTGTCTCGCGGCTTTATCGTCGGGGGATATTTTAGTTGTTTGGCGGCTTGACCGATTAGGGCGATCACTTAAACATTTAATTGAAACGGTTGAAGAACTCAAGGTTAGGGGCGTGGGGTTTACGTCCTTAACCGAATCTATTGATACGACCAGCCCGACGGGAGAATTGATCTTTCACATTTTCGCGGCGCTTGCCCAATTTGAACGACAGCTGATCCGTCAGCGATGCAGTGCCGGGATGAAGGCGGCTATGGCGAGGGGTCAACATTGCGGTCGGCCCCAAACAGCGGCTTTTAAAATTCAAGCTGTTGATCAACTTTTGACGGCTGGGGATTCGGTGGCGAGCGCCTGCTTAAAAGTTGGGATTAACAAGTCCACCTACTACCGATTAAAAAAGCGACCACCTTTTGCAACCACCACACCTTAGATTTCTCGCGTTCCTCGGAACCATCGCAAAAGGTTTACCTTTTTAGACGGTTCCGAGTTTTTTACCTGGGGAATCTATTTTAACAATTTTGTTCCTAGAGATTTGATTTTCTGGGTTTTCTTACCACCGGGCCAGACCTTAACGGCCAAGGAAATTAACCCCAGAGCTTGTTCAAGTTGTTGTCGTTTTGCCTGAAGTTGACGATAGTTTTGCCGGAGTTTGGCACTTCCCCGTTGTCCAGAATCAATAAAATTGGGGGCTTTCTCCAAAACCAAACGGGTGCGGTTTTCCATCAGGGTTAACTGTTTTTCCAAACGATTAATTGTTAATGTCAACATCCAGATTTTTCTCGCCAGGAATAAACACAGCAGAGAAATGAAAATATTAATGATAATCACGATAATTACCATGTTTCTATGAATATTGATTTAATACCCATCGGGGCCAATTGTGGTTTGATCACAGTGCGCATCCGATAAATTTGCCATTTTAGATCGAAATAAATTACATCCAGCTAATTGAGCATTTGTTAATTGAGCATTTTCTAAATTTGCATTACTCAAATCCGTATGTCTCAGGTCAGCTTCGGTCAGATTAGCACTATATAAATCTGCCCCTTGTAAATTACAATGGCTTAAATTAGCACCTCTTAAATCAGCATGGCGGAGGTTACATCGAGACAGGGTACTGCCTTGTAAATTGGATTCCGATAAATCTACTTGATAAAGTTGGGTATCCCCGAGTTGAGCCTGCTGCATTTGGGTTTTATGTAAGTTAGCATAGCTCAAATTGGAATAGGGCATATAAATCTGGTTTAAATTGCTACCCGCTAAGTTAATCTCCTCTAAGTTCGCTTCAAATACATCTGACTCACTCAAATCAATAGCTCCAAAGTCCCGTTGACCCTCACTGTATAAAGCGAGTAATTCCTGTGAACTAATTTTCTGCATTGTTTATATATAAAACCACGAAACCAAAATCCCTTGAAAAATTCAGGTCGTCGGAAAATATTTTTGCCTAACCTCTGTTTACTGTGAACTACCCACACTGACTTGGAGTACCAAGTACAGTGTTGGCTTCTGTACTCACAGGCGAATGCGTCAAGACAGACTTGCGCCCCCCTTTTGGTCTTACTTCCCCTCCTACAGCAGAAACGGCTGCACCATCCGTTTTTAGCATTTCGACTGTGCTCAATGCCAGCATTCTGATGCCTTCTGTTCTAATATTCATAGCTGCGTTTCCATCACGATCATGATCAGTACCACAATCAGGACAAGTCCATTCACGAACATCCAACGGCATCTGACTGACTTGATAGAAACAATTAGAACAGAGTTTGGAACTGGGAAACCATCTATCAATCTCAACTAATTTACCGCCTTTTCGCTCTAGTTTGTAACCTAAGAAATTAGTGAAAGTTCCCCATCCACAATCAGATATTGCCTTTGCTAAATTGTGATTACGAACCATGCCTTTGACATGAAGATTCTCTACTATAACAGCTTGGCTATCGCTGACCAACTTATGACTAAGTTTGTGTAAAAAATCTTGCCGGGAATTACTAACTTGTTCATAGACTTTGGCAACTACTTGACGATATTTATTTCTGGATTTACTCCCCTTTTGTTGACGGGCTAATTTTTTCTGTTTGCGTTTGAGGTTTTTCTCATGTTTAGCAAGATGTTTAGGATTATCGTATTTAGAAACCTTTTCACCGTCAGTGACCACTGCAAAGTGTTTCAATCCTAAATCGATACCGTAAATCTTACCTTCTGAAATAGTCGGGTTTTCTCCTTCAATTTCGGTCAGGATAGATGCTAAATATTTGCCTGATGGTGTTTTACTAACAGTTACAGTCTTGATTTTTCCTTCAATGCCTCCAGCGATAACAATACTTTAACGCCAATTGATATTCTGGTGAACTAGCTCAATCAAATAATTAGTGATTCCTCATACATCCAGCATTTGTTTTTGCCTAGCAAAAAAGCCATACTAGATGCAATCGTTATCACTCGCCTTATATCCCACCACTGATTCGGATTACCAAATTCCGTGGGGGACTTACGGCGTAATAGTTAACAATTTTTTTGTTTCTAGTGGAGATGGCAGAGGTCATAGATTAATAGATTAAGCGATTTAGGGGAAGGGGGGTAAAATTGAACCAGGGGAACACCGTGCCTGAAAAATCGTACACTATGAGGATTGTGTAATCAAGCGATTTGATAACAAACGTTATTATATGGCATGGTTATCTATTGCCTGGCTATTTCTATAACCCTTAGTGTGTTGATATTAATATTGCTGTGAGTGTAATGCAGTTAGAACAGTCTCAAAGTCAGTCAATCCCAATAATATTGGACAGTTTACCCGATCTACCGTTTGGTGAAAAAGGATGTCCACGTCGCGCCCGATTAGAAATTGATTTAATGTTACTAGCGATTGAAGCCTTGTATCTGGGGGGGGCAGAATATATGCTAGTCGTGATCTCAGAACTAGAGTTACAAACGGTCATCCCCAATCGGGTCGAATTGTGGCGGCTCCGCAGTACCAACCCCCTACGCCGATTTAGTCAACGTCGGGCGCTGAGTTTGTTAGAAGCCAAGGCCTTAGTCGTAATTATCTCTAACCTGGGAAGACGGTTAACGGCCAGAATTCGACAATTACTCATGGATTATGAGGCCCTGACCCAAAAACAAATTCCCATTGAACGACATTTACAATTGTCTAACTACCTCACCCAGTTTCGGGCACATTTCCGTAGTCGGATGAATCCCCGGCGGGCCTTGGTGATGACCTATAGTTCCGATGAAAAGTTAAACGAGTTAGGGATACGTTTGTTAGAAAAACTGCTCTTTTGTACAGGGACGGCTGGAATGCAGCGATTTTGGATTAGTTTGTTTGATGGAGAAGTCTCATGACGATTGAACGTCAATATAGTTTACCGAACTGCAAACTGATTTTGCAGGGTTTACCCCAAGGAAGCGAGGGCAAATCCGATGGACGAGCCAGTTTAAATATTCTGATGAATGCAGAATGTCATTTTGTCGGTCATCCCCAAACCCTGAGCGGGGGACGGGATTTTTTTGAAAGTTTAGTCCGACAGGTCAGTCGCTATGCTCAAGGGTTCCTGAGTGGACTCAGGGCCCCGGACTCTTTCCATCGGGGACAGGAGTTAGTTGAGTTACATCCGATTGCCGGGGAATTACATCAATTAACCGTTCATGAACCCACGGAGGAAAAGCCCTCAGAGGAATCCTCCGCCCCCTCTGTACCCCCGGTTCAGCTTAATTTAACCACGGTACAATTATTTGATTTAGTGGAAGCGGTGGATCAATTTTTGGCCGATAGCCAGACCTTGCCAGAACTGTCTATCCAGTTACAACCCCTATCTAAACGGTATCTCAAACCGGAACAACCCGTTACTCAACGGGCGATTCCGGCGGCCATTGGCCTATCGAGTCTGGCACTAACGGCCTTGGCTCTATTGGCCTTGCCCATTCCTGAGATTAAACGACCCGAAGACCCGAAACTACAACCCCAAGCCCAAAGCTCAACGGTTCCCACACCCACCGCCAACCCCCCCCAAGGGTCTTCCCCGCCAACAACCGCACCGCAATCCTTACCCCCGACTCTTTCGAGTTCCCCACCGATTACCAATCCCCAAGAACTTCAGGATTTAAAAGCCCAATTAAGTGAAAAGCTCACCCAAGCCTGGATACCGACACCTTCAGTGACAACCCCCTTAATTTACCGGGTGAGTGTGGCCAAAGATGGGGCAATTGTGGGTTATAAGTCTTTGAACCCGGAACTAGAAACCGAAACGCAACAAACACCCCTACCGGATTTATTGTATAAACCGGTGGGAAGTCGTCAAACCAATGAACCTTTGGCTGATTTTCAGGTGACGTTTAATCCTGATGGGAATTTAGAGGTGAGTAATTTAGCGAGTAATACCGAGGCTGTTCCCCAGACCTCTCCCGAAACACCCGCCTCCAATTAAGGAGACTGACTGATGACTAAATCTCCAAAACCCCGCCCTGCTCCTTCGCCCCCCCCGAGACGATTTCGAGGCTTCTTATTCTTTGGGGTAATAGTGTTTAACCTCCTACTCTTGGGGGTGGGTTCCTCTATTGCTTGGTTGGTAGGGATAGCGGTGGCTCAGGTCTATCCGAATTCGAGTTCTGAGGTTCCGTTAACACAGCAATTACTTAATCAAATCCAGAGTGGGGGTTCCCAGGGTATAGTCCCGGTGGTGACACCTAGTCCGGCTCCTCCACCCATGAACGAACCGAGTCAACGGTTAACTAACCCCCAACGTCAACAACTGCGGGTACAGCTACAGCAGTTACAGGGACAGTTAAATACTTTGATTGGACGGACAGCGGCCGTGGAAAGTCAATTGGGGGCCAGTCGTCCCACCGAACCCCTGGAGAAACGGTTACAAATTCTGGAACAGCAATTAGCCTCCGCACCTCCGATTTCGGGTTCAGGGAGTAATAAACCCTCTACTCCGGCTATTTCAGCCACACCTGAACGCCGCCAAAGTTCTAATACCCTGGTGGTGACTTTTCCCAGTGATGTGTTATTTGATGTGGGGAGCACCATTTTACGTCCCGGGGCGAACGTGATTTTAGATACGATTATTGCCGATATTAAAACTTATAAGGGTTCCGCCGTTAGAGTGATAGGTCATACGGATAATCAAGGCAGTCCTCAACAAAATTTAGATTTATCCTTTAGTCGCGCAGAAGCAGTAATGAAATATTTATCCGAGGTGATTGGTACAGACTACCACTGGGCAGCCATTGGATACGGGGCTAATCGTTCCGTAGTTAATAATAATTCTGAAAATAATCGACAACTGAACCGTCGAATTGAAGTAGCAATTACGCCTTGAGGGTAATGACGAATGACGAATGACGAATTACGAATGACGAATTACGAATAGGTAATAGAAAGAGTTTACTCCCTCTGCCTCCCCTGCCTCCCCTGCCTCCCCTGCTCCCTCTGCCTCCCCTGCTCCCCCTGCTCCCCTGCTCCCCCTGCTCCCCTGCTCCCCTGCTCCCCCTGCCTCCCCTGCCTCCCCTGCTCCCCCTGCCTCCCCTGCTCCCTGTTCCCTGTTCCCTGTTCCCTATTCAAATGAAAATCATTTTTTTTGGTACGCCTGAATTTGCAGTTCCGAGTTTAGAAAGATTATTGGCCGACCCAAAATTTGAAGTTTTGGCGGTGGTGACTCAACCGGATAAACGCCGAGGTCGGGGCAGTCAATTAACGCCTTCTCCGGTGAAAATGTTGGCTCAAACCCATAAATTATCGGTTTGGCAACCCAAGCGGGTGAAAAAAGATCAAAACACCTTAAAACTATTACAAGAGGCTCAGGCGGATGTTTTTGTCGTGGTAGCCTACGGACAAATTTTGTCGCAGGAAATTCTGGAGATGCCTCGGTTGGGATGTGTGAATGGTCATGGTTCCATCCTGCCCAAATATCGCGGTGCGGCTCCGATTCAATGGTGTTTATATCACGGGGAACCTGAAACGGGAATAACTTCAATGTTGATGGATGCGGGCATGGACACTGGGCCAATGTTATTAAAAGCAGTAACACCCGTTGGACTATTAGAAAATGCCACGGATTTAGGACAACGGTTAGCCCAATTGGGGGCGGATTTATTGGTAGAAACCTTAAGCAAATTAGACCGAGGAGAAATTCTGGCCATTCCTCAAGATGATGCCCTGGCGACCTATGCCCCCTTAATTAAAGATGACAATTATGATTTAGACTGGAGTAAATCGGCGATCGCTTTACATAACCAAATTCGAGGTTTTCACCCGAACTGTATCACCTTGTTTCGGGAAAAACCCTTAAAAGTTTGTGCTACCCTTCCCTTATCGCCAGAATATCACGCTCAATTTCCCCCGGAATACCAAAACTTGTTACAACAATGGCCGAATTTATCCCAACTTTCAGGGCAACCTGGAGAGGTAGTCAGCCTGATTAAACGTTTTGGCCCAGTCATCCAAACCGGTGAGGGATTATTATTACTCAACCAAGTCCAATTGGCGGGTAAACGAATACAGTCCGCTTGGGATTTTGTGAATGGAAACCGTCTGGCGGTGGGGGAAATTTTAGGGTAGAATTGGTTTTGAGATTGTAATAATAAAGATTTAGGGTGCTATTATCATCAAAGCAAAGGGGTTAGTCTAATAATTCTTGGTGCGCGTAACTAAGGCCCTTTCTCGGTTTTCTCTCAATCCATTAAAACAGAGCAACAAAATTCACAACAACTACTCAGCAAATTATGGAGATGGTTGGTCAAGTTCCAGAAGAAAAATTTCAAATTATCCTAGCAGGAGATATTGTCTCTGTTTGCTTACCTGAACGCTTGAGTGTCTTAGAAGCAGTTTCTTTTAAAACCACTTGTCAGAATGTTATTGCTTTGAATCCTCCGCCGAAAAAAATTATTTTTGATTTTAGCCAGACTATATTTATTGATAGTAGTGGCATTGGCGCATTGATTAGTAACCTGAAAACCACAAAAGCTAAAGGAATTGAGTTAGTTTTAAAATCCGTTGGTTCCCAGGTAATGGCGGTTTTTTCCCTAACTTCTCTTGACCAAGTATTAACCATTGAACCTCCGACTGCGGACGAGAAAATTAAGGAAAAAACGAGAGGAGAAAATCGTCTTCCTGTCACCCATCCTTCCGTGCGCTCTTGGGTAAAACGGTTAATTGATATAACGGGTGCTATTGTCGGTTTAAGTATTTCATCGGTATTAGCCATTCCGATTGTGATTGCGATTCGTTTAGATAGTCCAGGGCCGATTTTTTTTGGTCAGGTGCGGTGTGGTTGGATGGGAAAACGATTTCGGATTTGGAAGTTCCGGTCTATGTGTACTGATGCGGAA
>DATNRE010000365.1:0-4866 GCA_036703685.1 Candidatus Obscuribacterales bacterium | reverse complement strand
AAAGCCAATTTCTGCGGCGATGGAATCGGGTAATACGGTTGTAATTTTAGCGGGATTAATCATAGGGTAGGGAATAGGGAATAGGGAATAGGGAATAGGGAATGGGTAATGGGGGAAGAACAGATTTTACCGTTTATTAGTTTGTGTTCTAAATGTTAAGGGAGACTGCTATACAAGAGAGACGCGCCGTGGCTCGTCTCTACGGGATGATGATTCTAAATGTTTTTTAAGGCACCTCCCCAAAGGGCAGTTAAAATGGCAACTCCAAAGGCGAGACGATACCAAACAAAAATCCAGGTGCTTTTGCTTTGTAAATACCGAATTAACCAAGCAATGGATAAATAGGAAAAAACCCAGGAGGAAATTAAACCGACTAATAAAGGCAGGATTTGTATATTTCCAAATCCATCGATCAACACCGATTTTAATTCTACAATTCCGGCTATGGTAATGGCTGGAATTCCTAATAAAAAGGAAAATCGGGCGGCGGTTGCCCGCTCTAAACCCAGGAATAATCCGGCGGTAATGGTAGAACCCGAACGGGATACCCCAGGAATTAAGGCTAGGGCTTCTGCTAATCCCATTAATATTCCATCTCGCGCTGTTAGGTGTTCAAAATCCCGTTTTCGGGTTCCTATTTTTTCACCTAATCCTAATAGAAATGCCATAACTAGAGAGGCGATCGCAATCACTGCCATACTCCGCAATGGAGAGTTATCATAATCGGGAATTAAGAGTTTAATTAATAGCCCAAAAAACAAAATAGGAATTGTACCCAAACAAATTCCCAGAGCCAAACGAAAGTCTATGGAATTATAATCTTTTTTTTGAATCGCTCGCCATGAACCCGTAACAACTTGAGTTAAATCTTCCCAAAAAAACCAAACCACCGCCACAATACTCCCTAACTGAATAATAGCGGTAAAAGTAGTACCCGGATCGCCCCAACCTAAGATTACGGGAATTACTTTTAAATGGGCGGTACTACTAATAGGTAAAAATTCCGTTATTCCTTGAATTAATCCCAAAAAAAATGCCTGTAAGATATTGATTTGGGTTGCTACTTCTGGAGCGGGTGGGGCTTGGATTAGGAAATTATCGGTCGGTAAATTATGGAATAAATCGGTTAAATACTCAGAGGAATTAATTAGGCTGAACATTACATTTTTCCTGAAATTTTTATTAGAGGTCTACGGGATGTTGTCCGTAATAGGGCAGAGCTTCTGACCAGTGGGGGTGTTGTCCTGATTTCCAATGTAAATACCCTAGTTCTAATAACTGGAGGGTGGTTTCTCCTAACCCTGATTCTATCTGCACCCGATGATAAGGACTGTCCCAAGAAGCCAAAGTTTTTTCCCACTGTTGAGGAGACATAACTCTATCCGTTAACAGGGGAACTAAACTAAAATCACTGGATTTATTTTTACCATAAATTGCTACAAAAAGTTGACCTCTTTGCGCCCGCATTTCTAAGGCAATAACTGAATTTTTATCTGGGTTTTGTATCAAGTGAAACTGTTCTTTTTGGGCGATCGCTGCTAAACTAGAAATCGCAAAAATCGGAATATTTAACCCTTGGGCTAAGGTGCGGGCCGTTACGACCCCAATCCGTGTTCCGGTAAAACTTCCTGGCCCTTTAGCCACCGCAATCCATCCCAAATTTGACCAGGTTTGAGGTTGAATAAACTCTGACAAATAGGAGTGTAAATGGGTCGATAAATCCCGTCCTAATGCCCAGGATTGACAGCGTTTAACGTCCTGAAAATTACTGATGGCTAATCCCAAATCAGGACTACTGGTATGGATGGCTAAACCGTAACAGGTTTGGGCGGAAATAGGTGGCACGTTGTTTAAGATTAGGTTAAGAGGAATGACGGGAAAAGAAAATAGGCATGGACATGAACAAGCCCGCTAAGATTATACCAAAAGATCCCTGCACCCAAATTCTTAAGTCTAACCAGCCGAATACCAAAAACAGAGTTGTGATTGTGATAAAGAGTTGATTGATATTCAGGGGATGCTGGCGACTCACTTGATGTTTAACACCCAAAAATCCTACGGCAATTAATAACGAAATGATAGGTTTTAAGATAATAATTTTATCCGTAAATATAAATACAATCATCGCCATCATTAACCCATCCATCCAAAACTCTCGCCTTTGAATTTGGTGCAGCCAAAACTGGGGAGATTGAAGTTGGGATAATAGGGATAAAACATTATTGTTTTGAAATCTAATAATTTTATTCTTTAATTGTGTTTTTTTGTCTACTTTTAACGAGGATTGCCATTCAGGAACCTCGCTATTATTCACCCGTCCCAAAAGTTTAACTTTCTCAATCGTATTCAGTTGAAAATGAGTTAATTCATAACCAATCACAGGTACTAATTGTTTATATTGAATATCTCTCTTTTCATCTCGATTCAAAACAATTGTTAACTGATTTCTTTGGGTTTGATTTACCTGTACTTGAACAATTCCATAGTCCTCTAAACGCTTTTTAATTGTCTCTTGAATTTGAGTGATTTTATTCTGCGAGGGGATGGGAGGAACTGCCGAAATTTGAGGTATTACTTCGGGGAAAATAGCGGGGGAAGGAGTGATTAATTCTGAATTTTCTACTAAGGGTTGAAACCCAATTTCAGGATTAATTGTTAATCCGGGCATCGCCCGCACATAATCGGGTTTAGGATTAAGCTGTTGTAAGATTGCCGCGGCGGAATGGTAACGGTGACGGGTTGCCCCCTGCAACATTTTATCTAAAATCTGTCCTAATGAATCACTAACCGGGGTTTTCAAATAATCTCGCCAAACCCAATTTCCTTCCGTACTATCAAACAAATCAAAGGGCGGAACATTAGTCAGTAAATGAATACAAGTCACCCCCAAACTATATAAATCACTGGCAAAAACCGCTTTTCCCATTAATTGTTCCGGGGCGGTATAAGCCGCACTGCCAATCATAGTTCCCGTTTTGGGAAGCATTCCCCCGGTGACTAATTTAGCCGCTCCAAAGTCCACTAAAACTAAATTTCCGGTGTTTTTTTTGTCATCAAACCGACGAATAATATTTTCAGGTTTAATATCTCTATGGATAACTTTATGCTCTTGAATAAACTGTAAAACAGGTAACAAATCCTTTAAAATAACTATAATTTTTTCTTGATCGAAAGCTCCTTTTTCTTGCAACTCCTGAGCTAAATTTTTACCTTCTATAAACTCTTGAACTAAATATTGATAGCCCTCTTGTTCAAAATAACCTAAACCCTTGGGAATTTGGGGATGTTGTCCCAGGGTTTGTAATCGTTCGGCTTCCTGTTGGAAAAGTTCCGTAGCTTTTTCTATATTTCTACTTTGAGGAAAAAATTGTTTAATCACACAATCTGAGGTTACGGTTTGACTCTCCTCAACCGCTAAAAATGTCCGCCCAAATCCCCCCTGCCCAATGAGTTTTATCCCTCGATAAATAATCGGTTCACCCTGATCAGACACAGAACTCAGTAACAATTTAGACCCACAATTCTGACAAGAATTACCATTATCAGAATTCTGTGGATTAGAACAATTAGGATTAAAACAATAACTCATTTACTTTACATGAAAGTTTGACTTGATTTGAAAACCCCTGTTTTTTCCCAAGGTTAGATCCCCCTAAATCCCCCTTAATAAGGGGGACTTTGATCTCTAATTCCCCCTTATTAAGGGAGTCAAGGAACTTCTATTTGGTAGTTTCTTATCTTCTAAGTAGTGGGACTTTGATCTCTAATTTCCCCCCTTCTCAAGGGGGGCTAGGGGGGATCAAATCAGACCCATTAAGTCGGAATTAATTCCCCGGGTCGTAATTTTGCCCATTTACCGTTTTCTGCTGTAAAACTTAGGCATCCGACTACATCCCATTCTATTTCAATATCTTGGTCATTCGGGGTACGAATATTGACATTAATGGTGGGTTCGGTCGGTTCAAAGCTGGGATTTTCAGTCAAATGACGTTCTTGATGCTGGGTTTCTACTGCGTGGTAGGTGATACAGTCATCCACATAATAACAATTCACACAAATACACATAATTTTCTCCTCTGTATTTGCCCAGGACGGAAACAATTGCCCATCCCTTTGATGTTAATTTAACTTAGGTAGCTCTAAACGGGCACAAACTTTCTCGTTGATTTTTATTGCCATGTCTGACGCTTTACCCGATGTCTTCTCTCCCGCCCGTTGGCCGTTTGAACTGAGTCAGTTACCGCAACCCGCCTATTTAGTCGGGGGTGCTGTGCGAGATGGGTTAGTGGGTCGCACCGTGACGGATTTGGATTTAGATTTTGTCCTGTTACAAGATGCGGTGAAAACAGCACGCACCCTAGCTCAATATTATGGCGCTGGTTTTGTGTTATTGGATGCCCAACGGCAAATTGCCCGGGTTGTATTTAAAAATATAACGGTTGACTTTGCTCAAGCGGAAGGTAATAGTTTAGAACAGGATTTGCGGCGTCGGGATTTTACAGTGAATGCGATCGCTTTTGATCCGTTTACACAAACTTTTATTGATCCTAACCAGGGTCAAGAAGATTTACAACGGCGTTTAATTAAAATGATTTCCCCTGAAAATTTACAGGATGATCCGTTACGACTGTTAAGGGGATATCGTCAAGCGGCGCAATTAGGATTTGAAATTGAGGCGGAAACAAAGGCTGCAATTCAAGCATTTGCTCCCTTATTAAGTGGGGTTGCAGTTGAACGAATTCGCACGGAATTAGTCTATTTATTCAATACTCCTAATGCCACAATTTGGATAGAAAAAGCCTGGGATGTTGGCTTAATTTCTCCTTGGTTTAAGAGTGGAAATCAACGGTTTCAGGACTTATCCCA
>DATNRE010000364.1:0-5137 GCA_036703685.1 Candidatus Obscuribacterales bacterium | reverse complement strand
GGCTTCATCGAGAATCAGAATCGCTGGATCTCTCACCAACGCTCTAGCGAGGGCAATTCTTTGCCGCTGTCCTCCCGATAACTGTCCCCCTCTATCGCCTATGGGGGTATCGTAGCCTTGGGGCAAAGTCAGAATAAAATTGTGAATTTCTGCGGCTTTGGCGGCAACTTCTACTTGCTCGTTACTAGCTTTGAGATCACCCATGCGGATGTTTTCTCGCACCGTCGTGTTAAACAGAATCACCTCTTGAGAAACCAGTCCCAGTTGTGAGCGAAGGGAGGGGACTTGGGCGTGGCGCAAATCTACGCCGTCAAACAAAATGCAGCCTTTATCTGGGTCATAAAATCGCGCCAGCAAATTGACAATTGTGCTTTTTCCCGCCCCACTTGGCCCAACAAATACGATAAACTCCCTTGGGCGGATAGTTAGCGACAGATTTTTAATTCCTTCTCTCTCAGAAGAGTAACTAAAAGTAACGTCTTTAAAGTGAACAGCGCGGGAAAAGTGGGGTAAGACCGCAGAACCTTCCGTGTCTTGTACTAGCGGAACTTCAGTCAAAATATCATTAATCCGTCGCATCGCTGCAACTGCTTCTATGATATATGGCACCATAAAAGTCAAGCTAAAAATACTATTATTTAAGCCGATTAATAAAACTTGATAGGAGACGAGGGTTCCAACTGAAATTAAATTTTGGTACACCATCGTCGCCCCGACACCTAAAATAAGAATCTGGACGAATACAAAAGTGACAACCGGGATTTTTTGGACTAAGTAGGATACAAATGTTGCCCCGACATAAACCCGTTTAAAATCATTTAAATGGATGTTAAAATCCTGGGTCATCTGCTTTTCCAGACCAAAGATTTTGACAACAGATTGAGACAGGATATTTTCTTCGATGACACTAGCAATCTGTCCTTCCTTTTGCCGTAAGTCATAGCCTTTTTCCGTAGCGATCGCAGCAATTTTTACTGGGGCAATCGCGCAGAAAGTTAAACCGATAAAACTGAGTACAGCTAACTGCCAGTTAAGGGAAAAAAGGAAAATCGCAGAAAACAGAATGTTGCTCAGGTCTATAATCAGCACGGATAGTCCCATCGTGACTACACCATTTTCGACCTTGGCTACATCGGCTAACAAACAATTAACAATATCTCCCGCCGAACGTCTGCCAAAAAAATCCATTGATAGGGTTTGGAGATGCTCAAAGAGAGAATAGCGAATTTTATTGATGATTAAAACGCCTAAACGCGCTCCTAAAAAGTTTCCCAACAAACTGACGCAGGCATATAGAATTCCTCCTAGACCCAGCAGACAAAGAATTAAAACGAGAAGGCGATAATTTTGGGGAATGATGGCAGCATCGATAATAAACTTTAAACTACCCCTCATGAGGGTATCAAATGCCGCATCAAGAACTAAACAAATAACAAGCGCACCAGCTAACTTTTTATGGTCAGTAACATATTGATTAATAGCTTTTAAAAACCAAGTAATCTGCATTGATAATATTTGATTAAAGCGAACGGGCAACCCATTTTTTTAGATAGGATAGCTCTGCGGTTAGAGCCATAAATCGCAATTAGACTTCATCAGCCAAATATCATCTAACTAATGAATGCTGATGAAGTCTTTGAGTTATATGAAACTACATATTAACGGAAACGCCACATGATTTTCACTCCTTTTTTTGAGGTTTACTTTTTGTTTTGTTGACCGAACATTTACCACTTTTAACGCGGTACGTGCCCGGCTTGTATTGGTATTTTCATGGTTGTTTCTCCTTTTGTTAGTGATTTTTAATGCTTAGAAGTAGAGCGGTTCAGATAGGAATTAACTTCATAAGCAGATCTGATTCCTGACTGAATAGCACCCTCGATCCAAGCGTGTTTGAGCGTTGTATGTTCTCCTGCAAAGTGTACTCTTCCTTCTGGTTGTGCAATAAAAGGATATAAAAGAGTTTGTTGTTGCGGCTCAAATAGTGCGAAAGCTCCTAGGGAGTATTCATTTTTTAGCCAGCTATGACACACACCTCTGACAAACTCTTGGTGCACTTGTTCGCCGTGAATTGCTTCCAAGTTTTTTAAGGCATAATAAATGCAGTTTTCTTCTGTTAAAGCATCCCATCTTAGAGCATCATCGCCCCATGTATAGCTTGCTAAAACTACTGCTGGCCCAGGCTCTCCTATTCCATGACTGGGATAGTATGTAAATCGAATTGGTAGGTCAGTGGCCGTGTTACCACCCCGCAGGTTATCTTTCTCCCAAAATCGACTTTTGAACTCCAAGAGAATCTTTGTGGAAGTGTCATAGTGAAGTTCTCGAATCGCTTTTAATTTTTGGTGAGAAAAAGATTCCAGTGGCTTAAGCTCAACAAAACGCAGGGCTGAAAATGGAATCGTCACAATAGCGATATCGCCAGTAATGCTTTTTTCTTCTTTTCTCAGGTTGTTGTCTGAGCCTTCATATTGGTAGTAAGAAATATTGACTTGATTATCGTTTTGCTCGATTTTATAGACCCTAGCATGATAGATTATGTTAGCTTCTAATTCGGATAAAAACGCTTTAGGAAGAAGATCATTGCCACCTATAATCTCCCAATATTCGTTGCTGGGATTAATATCTGTCTGATCCCGAATGCTTTCAATAAATGATGTCATCATAATCTCTTCTTCATCGAGAAGGACACCTATCATTTCAATTGCACCATCAGATAAACCGTGATAGGGATTTTCTTTTAAATACTCTAAAACTGAGCATTGATCGTATTTAGCCAGCAACAGCGGCCAGCCCCGCTCAGGATTGTGTTGAATAAAGTCAATGATCGGATGAACGGCAAGATTGAATAGTTGATCAGCAGTTTTTCCTCTTTCGTTTTCGCTAACTGGATATTTGAGGATATCGGGGTTAGCTTTATATTCCCGATTTCTGATTTTGATACCATTTACCAAAATATAATCATCATCAGTCGCATCAATAAACTTATTCGTTTTTAAATTAAACTTTTTAATATATTCCTGTACTAACTGATGCTCCCCAGGAATTCGCATTGCTCCTGCTTCAGCATATAGTCCTTCTGAAAAGGGTTCTCTAATTGTTTTAACTCTACCACCAACCCCCGAATTAGCTTCTAGGATGGTTACTGAATGTCCAGCTTGTTTAAGTAAAGAAGCAGCTACTAGCCCTGACATACCAGCACCAATTACTATAATATTTTTAGAAGATTTTGCTTTTTCAAAACCATTCTGAACTATTGATAGCATTTGTTCACTAGGTAAATCCAGATTAAGCATAGCAGCCCACATAGGGCTGTTATTTTGATCATAAATTACCAACTGTCCAGAATCGCTAAGAGTCAGCTTGCATCCTATGTATTGCAATCCATAAGTTTGCGATGACCAAACAGGCTTGCCTTCAGAGGCATAGACTACCAAGTTCCCATCTTCTTGCATATAGCATCTCCAGGCAGATTTGTTCGCCGTGTTAGATGCCCACAAAGGTTTATCATCCTTGGCTCTATACAGCACCAAGTTTCCGTCTTCTTGGTAATTGAGATTAAATAACCCGTTTTTTGATGTTAATCCTTGTCCTGGTTTTAAAGACTCGCCTGTACATAAAGTGTCTGGATTGATCATGTCGTTTAACTCAGCCCCTCTTTGGTTTTTACCCATCTGTATATAAGACGCTTTGCGAGCCGAAATTGTGAATTCTTCATCTACACAAATTTTTGAAACTCACCCGACCCGATCAAACCGTCTCTCAAATGTTTCCCTATTCCAGCAGAGGTAGCTAATTACAATACCAAATCGACATTTTTTTGTCTTGGAAAAACTGAAATGATATAATAATCAGCACTATTCCGACTAAGTGTAAGGTTATGAGTGCTTTGACATTAAATTTAGACACTGTTCACCTAAACGACGAACAGTTCTATCAGTTATGTCAAAATAACCGCGAGTTACAGTTTGAACGAACGGCTACAGGAGAATTAATTGTTATGCCACCAGTAGGAGGCGATAGCGGAAAGCGAGAAGCCGACTTAATTATCGATTTGGGAATCTGGAATCGGCAAACTAACCTGGGTTATACCTTCAGTTCCTCCACTGTATTTAAGTTACCTAATGGCGCTGTTCGCGAAGCGTGGGCTATGCCTATTTGTTCTCCTGATGCCGTTTGGATTCAACGGGAACGTTGAGAAGCGCTAACACCCCAACAAAGGCGAAAATTTCCACCCATCGCTCCCGATTTCGTGATTGAATTCAGGTTAGCAACGGATGATTTAGAAACCTTCCCACAGAATAATTCGGTGAAAATCAATTACCAAGATTTAGCTTGAATTTATCCCCATACTTGTAGATAGCCAGGAATTTAACGTTGTAAACCCCCACTGTCTGCCCACATTTGCCAACACAGTTTGCCCCCTAACTTCCCCAGTTCTGTAGCACTTTTAACCCAATTGTTCCTCAAAGTTAGCCGGGTCTTGTCTGTAGGAACGTATGACATACGCCCTAACTTTAAAAATTGCTTACGCCTAGAATTTCGAGATTTTGTCTGTTATAATTTAACAATTGAAAAAATTACTCTTTCAGAGGAGTTTAAAGTTTGTGCGCTTGTAGCAGTAAATCCGCGAGTAAATTTTTGTTGATTTTGTACAGTTCGGAAAGCGGGAGCTACGTCCCTATTTGGAATTTGAGACGAATGAGAAATACGTTTTTTCTCGACTTCATCTACTGGCTTTTCAACGGAAATAGGTTGATTCTGTTCAATAGAAGGTGCTGTATCTAAGGAATTCTTATCCGCAACAATCGGGGTTTTATCTAACTCTTCAGATAAAACAATATTTTCAGGTTTTACAGGTTTTTCTAACTTTTCTGTCTGAGATTTTTTGGGTTTTCGAGATAGAGTGCTTTGTTCTCCTCCCTCATACTCCTGTAACTGTTCTCTTAAAATTTTTCGGGCTTGAGAAATGCGTTTGCGGACATTATCGTAAGAAATATTTAGGTGTTGGGCAATTTCTTGATAAGAAAGTTCTTGGTCTGCAAACAGAACAAAAACTTCGTGTAGTCTCGGCGGTAAATTTTCAATCGCGTTTCGTAAAAATTGCGCGGTTTCTCGCCGTGTAGCACTGAGAAAA
>DATNRE010000363.1:0-3571 GCA_036703685.1 Candidatus Obscuribacterales bacterium | reverse complement strand
CCTCAACTTTACCATTAACAGTATCCTAGCAGTTATTACTATACATATAGTAGCTATATTTAATTAGTATTACTTATTGGATAGTAGTATACAATAAGTATATTGTATTAATATAGATAGCATTAGTATTTAAATAGTAGTAATATGTAAATAAATAACCCGTAGTGATTAACTTGGCGGTTGGCACTACGGGTACTCACCCCTAGTTATTAGGAGCATTTTAATTATGACACTGACAGAACTTAAAGCTAAAGCTACCGAGTTAGGGTTAACCCCTGATGAAGTGCGGCAGTATGGGAGCCTATCCAAAAAGGCAACCTGGGAAGTTGCGATCGCAAAATTTGAGGAGATGAAGATAACGGTTAATGCTCATTGTGAAGCGATGGGTATAACTCAATGGTCATACCCAGATGATGACGCGAAGCAAACGGAACCCGAACCCAGTACCGATATCACTGTAACACCCACTCCCCCTACTGATGACGATTTACCCTTTGATAACCCTACCCATACCCTGATTGATGGGGAATGGGTGTTGTGTTCTGAAATCGTTGACCCTGAGAATCTCCCGAACCTTAAAAAGACTGACTCACGTTTTGAAGCGTGGGAACCTTGGATGATGCCCGGTGCAACTTTTACTACTTGTCAACAAACCTACGAGATTCTCTACTTTGACCATTACGGTAATTGTCTCTGTAAAGGTGCTGATGGCTTTTGGCCCGCATTCCGAATTGAAACCATCGTTAACTATGCGACGGATCATTCTGCAAAAAAGTCTGAACCCATCCCACCAATCAAGCCAGATGGGGGCATGGGAGGTTGGCATCGGTGGGATGGAAAACTCAATCAATGGGTTAAAGAACACCCCGACCAATTGCTTAAAGACTGTTACCAACCAGAATCAGAACCCCTGCGGAAACAACTCCTTAAACGGATGGAACCGTACGTGGGAGTAACTATGACCGATAGGGAGTTTGAAACACTCAAACACGAGCCCCTAGACGAAGATACCGCCACGGTTTTTCTAACTTTATTAGAGGAAAGTGGACGGATGCTATCGGAGGCATTGGCACTATGAAACCCGTTGGGATTATTGATTACTTATTCCCGGGTTTGTTGTACATACTTTGCTTCTTAACCGGGTTCTATCTATCAACCCATGTTCATATCACTATATCGCTGTAACACCGATTTCTATGACTACTTTTGAATTAACCTCTACTGACAGAGTTTTTGTTATTGCAGCGCGGGTTTTAGAAGGGTACGCAATTTCAAACGGAGCGCTGCGACTGTACACAGAACATTATCCGATTGATCTTGCAAACACAGGCGATTGGGATAACTGGGATGAATTCGTTGATCAAATCAAGAAACGGTTCTCGGATCAAGGTGATTTTTTCTAACCTTTTATCAGTTATTAGTTGTCACTGTAACACTGATTCACAGGAGATTAAGCTATGCTCGGATTCTTGAGAGGAGATGATCTAAAATCATCATCTATCGCACCCGTTGACGGTTCGCACAAAGGGATTAGCAAGGATAGTGTTTTTAAACTTTCAGCTAGTAATGCAATCACACCCGATAACCCGCCGGAAACGATTTTTGATACCTACCGGACAATGCCAGTTTGTGATCGGGTTCGTGAGTTTACCCCTGAAGAAGCAGACGGATTGAGCGAGTTAGCACGGGTTAAAAAACAGAATGCTAAAGCCACTAAAAAAGCGGCGGATCATCATGAGTCAATCCTTAACAGTGAAGCCAAAATTAACCGACATGGCCAACGGATGATCCGTAATGAAGCCGAATTTGAGGTTAAAACTCAAGGTTATAAAGGGACAACCGCTAAGGCATTACAAGCCAAGCGTCCACGTTATGCAGCCATGGGTAAAGGGTTAGAAAAGTCTGAACAAATGGCTGATCAGGCAATTGCCAGCTTAATGACCCAACTTTAGAAAACAAATACCTCTGTACTTACTGTTAAGTACAGAGGGTGTCGTTATATCACAGACAAAAATGCGTTCAGACAAATACGAATTAGCCAAAAAGATGGCTCCTGAATACCGTCACGAGAAACGTACCGAATTGTATGAATACTTGCAGTCAAAAGGATATTACTGGAATACTGCGGTATCTTGGTGGTCAAAAAGGCAAGTAGGGTATCGGGGCGAACCTAGAGAGGGAGAGGTTGAAATCAGGCTTACTTCTGACAGTAAAGCAGTACGCCGTTTATTAGAGGGTATTATCCGTCTTTTAAATAATGAGGGATACGAAACTACAGGGAGAGGGAACAACCCCGCCAGCTATTACCCTAGCAAATATCCGGGTTCTCCTATTGAGCGAGTCTACTTAACTGCTCGTATAGATAAAAAATGATTCAACTTTATCGGATTGTCGGGTTCTTTTTATTGGTAGCTAGTTCAGCAAGTTTAGTCAGTTTACTGGCAATATTAGTTAACCAATTGAAAGAACCTTTTTTTGCCCTAACCCTACTTTGTTCTATTGGTTTAGGAGTAGCAGGAACCGTTATCTATTACCGAAAAACTGATGATGATAAAGAATGGGTAATAGGTTTAGTTTTTATTGTGGGTTTAGCCACAGCTTTACTATTAGGGGGTATCATTCAATGGGTTACTCAGTAATCAATCCTAACACCCAAAATGAAGCGATAAAACAGAATTGGAGAACTCACCATCTAATTAATATTTTCTTGCTAACTACCTCTCTCCCGTTCTGGTTTTTTACCCCGTTCTTGACCCGTGATTTAAATAGTAATAGTTGGCATAAGTTTTTCAGATTCACTTCTATAACTTACGCAGTTTTAGCGAGTAGTACAAGTTTGTACTTAACTACTCAACTAGCTAAAACTAAACCTAAAATTGATGCAATCAATAAACGGGAGCAGGCAGAATTTAAACACAGTTTAGCGTCCGATTTATTCTTAGCACAAGGGACAAATACTGCGATCGCACAATATTTACTCACAGACCGGACTACTTCCCTGACTTCCCAGGGTGTAAGTGACTCGGAAGTGACACTAGACGGGGATACTACCGATTTTGAGGAGGGAACTTCCATTACTTCCCAAACACCGGAAGTAGGTACTTCCACACTTCCCGTAAGTGGAAGTAAACCGGAAGTAGGGTTAAGTACAGAAGCTGAAGAAATGTTTGAACTTGTAGTTGATGCCCTAGAGGATGGTTACTCAGATACCAAAATAGTTGAGGAATTAATGGGGTATAAAGGCAGAAACTACAAAAAGGGTAAAAAGGTACTAAGTGAAATAAAACGTTTTTTAGAATTGGAGTGATGGGATAATTAGACAATGTGTACACCTTAACCTGTACCCATCCTCTAAAAACGTTTTAAAAAGCATTGATCAATTGTATATCAATAGCATGGAACCCCTATTACACTTTACAGAAAATGAAAACACATTCGCAAACGTAACACCGTGTATCTTTGCGTATACAGCTAAATATCTAACGGAAACCTTTATAGGGTTTCTGTAATAGATTACGGTTTATTGCGGGTAGTTGCAGAACAGGTAGAATTAGTCGAGAAAGGAGTACAG
>DATNRE010000362.1:0-10273 GCA_036703685.1 Candidatus Obscuribacterales bacterium | reverse complement strand
AAATCCGGTTAAATTACAATTTAGTGCCACACTCGGGACAGAAATTATTACTGCCCACATTTTTCGCGCCACAATTGTTGCAATAAACTAACTCAATGGTGTCTAAATTTGTCCGCTCAGGTAAACCAATCATTTGAGCATTGCTCTTACCCGGGGCGACCATGGGATAGCAATTTTCATCCCGTTTCACCTGCACATCCATTAATACCGGGCCTTCAAAAGCAAACATTTCGGCGATCGCATCCTTCAAGTCCTCCCGGCGGGTAACTTGCATCCCCTTGACCCCGTAGGCCTGGGCCAACATCACAAAGTCAGGCATTCCCGCCTGCATATCAGAAGAAGAATAACGCTCGCCATAGAAGGTTTCTTGCCACTGACGCACCATGCCTTGCCAACCATTATTGACAATCACGGTTTTCACATTAATCCCGTATTCAGCCAGAGTTCCTAACTCCTGAATATTCATCTGAATACTAGCATCCCCAGCCACACAGATCACCTGTTCGTGGGGGAGGGCCGTTTTTGCCCCCATGGCGGCGGGCATCCCATAACCCATTGTCCCTAACCCGGCGCTAGAAATCCATCGTCGCGGGCCATTTTTCAGGAATTGAGCCGCCCACATTTGGTGTTGTCCCACATCTGTTGTGAAATAAGCATCGGGAGCCATTTTCCCCAAGGTATCGATCACTTCTTGGGGCGATAGAGAATCCTGATAAATCGGTACAACCAGGGGATAATCTTCCCGCCAGCGTTGAATTCGTTGTAACCATTCGGCCGTTTTTTGCTCAGTTTCCGTGGCTCCGCCGGTTTCCTGACATCGGCGCAATAAATCGACTAACACCTGTCTAACATCCCCAACAATGGGAACTTCCGGGGCGCGATTTTTCCCCACTTCCGCCGGATCAATATCAATATGGATCACCTTAGCCCGGGCGGCAAATTCATCGAGTTTCCCCGTCACCCGGTCATCAAAACGGGCGCCCACGGCAATTAACAAATCGCATTCCGTCACCGCAAAATTAGCATAGGCCGTGCCGTGCATTCCCAACATTCCCACGGATAGGGGATGGGTTTCATTAAACGCGCCCTTACCCATCAGGGTTGTGGTCACAGGCAGATTAAACAGTTCGGCTAATTCTTGGATTTCCCCGTGGGCTCCGGCCGCAATTGCTCCACCGCCCACATAGAGTAAGGGTTTTTCAGCCTGCCGAATTAATTTAATGGCTTGATTAATTTGGCGGGTATTTCCCTTCACCGTTGGCCGATATCCGGGTAAGGTGACTTCCCCAGGACTAACGGGAATATAATCAAATTCTTCTAAACCTACATCTTTAGGAATATCAACTAATACCGGGCCAGGACGTCCACTACTGGCAATATGGAAGGCTTCGGCAATAATTCGAGCCATCTCCTTCGGGTCACGCACCACATAGGAGTGTTTGACAATGGGCAGGGTGATCCCATAGATATCCGTTTCTTGGAAGGCATCCGTCCCAATGGCTGACCGGGGCACCTGTCCGGTAATCACCACCATGGGAATCGAGTCCATTTGGGCCGTGGCAATCCCCGTCACTAAGTTGGTGGCTCCCGGGCCAGAAGTCCCAAAACAGACCCCGACTCGACCCGTTGCCCGGGCGTAACCATCGGCCGCATGGGCCGCTCCTTGTTCATGACGCACCAGGATATGTTTTAAATCCCCCGCGGCTTCAAAGCGGTAGAGTTCATCATAAATGGGCAAAATCGCCCCACCGGGATAACCGAAAATGTGTTTGACGCCATGGCGTTTCAAACTGTCCATCAATGCGTAAGCGCCCGTTGCCCGTTTTGCAGCTATTTTAGTTTTTAGTTGCACAGTAATTCCTCGAACTGTGTTTAAGTTGATTGGGGTAGGTTTTTCAATTAGTGTATTCACACTAAAATTTGATTTTGATTAACCCGCCCTTCGATAGTTTTTTTATTTTAAAAGTTACCAAGCTCTCAGGCCCGAGAGAATGCCACTTTTAACAAGACTTTACAATATCAATGAAGTTGTTAAGGGTGTTGGGATTTTTTAGGGCGATTCAGATAGATTTTCTGGCGAGTCCATCTATCAATTCTTAAACCTTCATCCTAACTTTTCAAAGTATGGTAGAATCTCTGGTGGATTTGGGGCGAGTTCCGCGCTTTTCCCTTGTTCTCTAGTCAGATCGGATCATCTTGAGATCAAGAGGTTAGGCTGAGTCAACCCTGATTCCATTTAGGGGATAAATTGTAGCATATTTTACAAATAATTGTCTCTCGGCGGTGATATCAAAAGATAGAATGCTAAGTGACGACTACGAGAAATACTTAACTTGAGGAGTGAGGATCTTGAAAAAGATAGAAGCAATTATTCGGCCTTTTAAGCTTGATGAGGTTAAAATCGCCCTGGTGAATGCAGGTATTGTGGGGATGACGGTTTCTGAAGTTAGAGGTTTTGGACGTCAGAAGGGTCAAACCGAACGTTACCGGGGTTCTGAGTACACTGTTGAGTTCCTACAAAAACTCAAAGTCGAAATCGTTGTCGAAGATAGTCAGGTTGATATGGTCTTGGATAAAGTCATTACTGCCGCTCGTACAGGGGAAATCGGTGACGGTAAGATCTTTATTTCTCCAGTGGAGGAAATTATCCGAATTCGGACTGGAGAAAAAGACTTAGAAGCTATTTAAGTTTTTTTTGACAAAACCGGGGATACGGCTTTGTCGTATCCCACTTTTATTTAAAATCTTTCTTTTTTCAGCAGAAAACAAGCCACAATAATGCCAATCATCGCCAAAAATGCCATCGGGTAAAACACATAGGTGTATGTGCCAAATAAATCTCGAATGTGACCCGTCACCAAGGTTCCAATTAAAGCACCAACCCCATAAGCTGTAAAGACAATCCCATAGTTTTGAGCATATTGTTCTGGATTAAAAAACCCCAGGGTGATAGTGGGAGCCATGGCCAACCAACCGCCCAGACAAAACCAAAATAGACAGAAGGCAATCAGGTAGTTACCCACTTGTCCTGTCTCGGCATTGACCATTAATATACAGGCGATTAAAATTAACACATAGGACAAAATGGCAATATAGTGAGGCTTAAACCGATCAACTAACCAACCGAACAATGGACGACTTATCCCATTAAATAGGGCGAATAAGGAAACACTACTAGCCGCCAGGGTCGGGTCAATATTAATAATTTCCTGTCCGACTGTACTAGAAATACCGATCGCACTCAAACCCACTAAAGTGCCGATCACATAGCAAGTCCACAGTCCATAAAATGAGCGACTCCGCAACAAATTCTTAGGGTAAGATGAGGCTGATATCGATGGGGAATTTCCCATATTTGCTCGAGGATGCCAGCCATGGGGTGGCAATTTCATAGTCAGGGAAATGGCTAAAATGATCAATATAAAGGCAATACCGAGAATCCGTAGGGTGGGTCGAACGGTGTAGATATTGATCAGTTGGTTAGCCAGGGGAGCGGTGATCAAGGGGGAAAGTCCAAAGCCGATAATCGTTAACCCTACAGCCAATCCTTTTTTATCAGGAAACCACTGGGATACTACCACCATCGGCACACCATAGGTAATACCGACCCCAATGCCAGCAATAACTCCATAGGTGAAGACTAGCGTTGTCACATTGGTAGCAAAACTAGAGAGAATATAACCTAAACCGACGATCATCCCGCCGACTGCGGTCATCACACGAGTACCAATCCGAGGAATATAAAAACCGGCAATCGGCATCAGAACTGCATAAAAAACTAAGATAAATGTGAATGGCAATAGGCTGGCACTGGCAGTAATTCCCAATTCCTTTTCCAAGGGAGTTCTAAAAATACTCCAAGAATAGACACTACCTAAGCAAAGTAGAATAGTCATCCCCAAAGGTATTAACAGCCATCTACCTCGATCTGCCGATATTCCTAGGATTTTTATTTTTGTTTCATGATTATTTGTTATGTTCATATTTAAAGTTTTTAGGGTCTATATTTTACTCTCAAATAATGTTTGCAGTTGGGGTAGAATCCCTTGGAAAGCCTGACCCCGGTGGGAAATTTGATGTTTTAAGGCGGCGGGCATTTGGGCAAAGGTCATCTCAACTTGGGGAACGTAAAAAATGGGATCGTAACCAAAACCCCCGGTTCCCACGGGTTCCTGTGTGATTGTTCCCTCACAAATTCCTTGATATTCTAGGGCAATGGAACCATCGGGACGGGCGATCGCCACCGCACAGATGAACTCGGCTCGGCGGTTCGGGTGATCTCCGAGTTCCTTCAGCAGTCGCACAATACATTCGGCTTCGGTGGGAGCGTAACGGGCTGAATAGAGTCCGGGTGCGCCGTTTAGGGCTTCTACAGTCAATCCTGAATCATCGGCGATCGCCCATTCTCCCGTGGCTACCGCGACTTGGGACGCTTTTAATGCTGCATTTTCAAGAAAGGTTTTTCCCGTTTCTTCTATTTCTAAATCTTGGGGTTTAAGTTGCAATTCAATCCCTAAATCCTCCAAATAAGCTCGCATTTCCTCAAGTTTACCTGGATTTCCGGTTGCCACAATTAATGTTTTTTGGATCATGTTAATTATTATATATTCCCGTAGTAAGCCCTTTAGGGCTATAGCGCCCCAGAAACGATAATAGGTGCGTGCGAGAGACTATACACGCACCCTGGGGCATCCCATTAAAACTGATTTGCCCAATCCTTAGCCCAGGCCAGGGTTTCGTTAACCTTGTCTATGTTGGGAGCTTCACAATAGAGACGTAAAACCGGTTCTGTCCCACTAAAGCGAATTAATAACCAACGACTATCGGCCAGACGGTATTTATAACCATCCACGGTTAAACAATCAACCACAGGCTGTCCGGCAATTTCCTGTAACGGGTGGGTTTGGAGTTGTTCTACCAGCCGCGATCGCACCTCCATCCCCGCCAAGGGTAAATCAATCCGATCATAGGCCGAATCAAAGCCCGTTTGTGCCTGTAATCGTTGATAGGTTTGGGTCGGATCTTCCCCCGACTGTACCATCGATTCTAAGACATATAAGGCCGATAACAAGGCATCCCGTTCAGGAATATGGGTTCCATAGCCCACCCCTCCCGATTCTTCACCCCCGACTAAAACTTCAGTGGTTAACATCCGATCAGCAATATATTTATAACCGATCGCCGTTTCATACAAAGATAAATTGAATAATTGAGCAATTCGAGGAATTAAATCAGAACCACTCACGGTTTTAACAATTTCTCCCGTAAATCCGCGACGAGTCGATAAATGTTCAATTAATACGGGAATTAAAATTTGAGAACTAAGAAAATTACCCTTTTGATCCACCGCCGCAATCCGATCGCTATCCCCATCAAACACAAATCCAATGGCTAAACCCCCATTAGAAACCCGATGGGATTCTAATTGTTCAAACAATTTAGGAATATAACGGGGTAAAGGTTCGGGGGCGCCCCCGCCAAAATAGGGATCACGATCGGGATTAATTTCGTGAATATGATCTCCCAATAATTGAGTTAATCCTCCGGTGGCGGCTCCGTGCATGACATCGGCAAAAACCGTTAATTTTCCTTGATTAACGGCTGCTTGAATCGCTCCAATATCCACCTTAGAACGGAGAGTTTCACAATAACTTGGCCAAGGATCAAACCGTTCTAGGGTTCCGGGGGGAGTTTGAAAAATGGGGGGGTTATCTAATAAGGCCTCGATTTGCTGGGTGATTTCTGGGCCCACCGAGCCGCCAAAAGCCCCTTTGACTTTTAGACCTAAATATTTACCCGGGTTATGACTAGCCGTTAATACAATCGCCCCTAAAGCCTGTTGTTGATGGGCGATTAACGAAAAAGCCGGAGTGGGGGCGTATGTGTTACTCAGCTTCACATCAAAGCCCGCCGCTTGGATGGCTTCGGCCGCACATTGGGCAAATTCCTCCGCTAAAAACCGCCGATCATGGCCCACAATAATTGTCCGGCTTCGGGTACTTTCTCCGTAGGTTTGATAGAGAATCTGAGCGGCAATGGGGGCGACTAAGGCTACCCGTTCAAAAGTAAAGTCCGCAGCAATCACACCGCGCCAGCCATCGGTTCCAAACTTAATCGGTTGAGGAATCATGAATTTTCAAGGTTAAAAGTGAACTAAGAACTAAGAATTAAGAATTAAGAATTATAGCTTTTCCGCTTTTTCCAGCATAAGTTAAATATCTCTTAATCCTCAATCCTACATTCTTAATTCAGAATTAATATCCCTAGTTGTTAGAAAAATGCGGGTTGGTGACGAATCAAATTCAGGAATTCCTCACGGGTTTTTTGTTCATCTTGGAATACACCGACCATGGCGCTGGTCACTGTCCAAGACCCGGGTTTTTGCACCCCTCGCATTGCCATGCACATATGGGTAGCTTCCATGACAACGGCGACCCCTTGAGGTTCTAAGACGCTTTGAATCGATTCGGCAATTTGGCGAGTCAGACGTTCTTGAACTTGTAAACGACGGCTGTACATTTCCACAATCCGAGCTAGTTTGCTCAACCCAATCACTTTTTGATTAGGAATATAGGCAACGTGCGCCCGACCCATGAAGGGTAACATATGGTGTTCACACATACTAAAGAAATTAATGTCGCGGACAAGTACCATTTCTTCATGGCCTTCGTCAAAAATCGCTCCATTCACCAAGTCTTCCAGGGATTGATTATAGCCACTGGTCAGAAAACGCATGGCTTCAGCCACCCGTTTAGGGGTTTTGAGTAACCCTTCCCGTTCGGGATCTTCACCCACCCCTAAAAGCATGGTGCGAACCGCCCCCATCATTTCTTCATCACTCACCTCCATTGAGGGTTGGGAGAGGGTGCTCTGACTATAGGATAAGGTGCGATCGGGTCGAATGGAAAACCCAGTGAGGTCTTCATTTTTGACGCCATTGGTGTTTGGTGAAATAGTCATCAGAAAAAATGTTTAGAAACAATAGATTTGAACGGTTTTAAAATCGATAGTTAGAACGATTCAAAACGTGCCGACACTGGGCATTAGGGTTAATTCTTCAATAACCGCAACGCTTGGTAATAATGCGACATAGAGAATTGACTCGGCTACAATCTCCGGTGTCAGCATGGCGGAGCGATCAAAGTCAGCGTTAACGGTTTCGCTATCCCAGATGGGAGTATTCACAGAACCGGGACAGAGGGCGGTCACCCGAATTCCATGGGCCCGTTCCTCCATATTCAGGGTTTTGGAAAGAGCCATCAAACCAAATTTGCTGACGCAGTAGGCTCCCCAATTGGGAAAAGCCTGTAGACCCGCAATGGAGACAATATTAATAATGGTTCCACTTCCTTGATCCCGCATCCCAGGTAAAACCCCTTTGATGCACTGGAATACGCTGGTGAGATTTAAGTCGATCACCTTTTGCCAATCGGCCAGGGAGGTTTCGATTAAGTCTCCGGTATATCCCATCCCGGCATTATTGACGAGGATGTTAACTGGGCCAAAAGCAGCCACGATACTATCGATTTGTGCATGGACTTGTTCAACTTTTGCTAAGTCCAGGGGGAAGGCCTGGGCTTCCACTCCCAAATTTCGAGCTTCTGTGGCTACGGCTTCTAAGCGCTCCTTTTGGCGACTGACCAATGCAATATCAATCCCGGCTTTGGCAAAGGCCAGGGCCGTTGCCCGACCAATTCCGCTACTAGCTCCTGTGATCAAGGCTCTTTTCTGCATGGGAGAAGTCATGTACCTGTTAAGTTGTCTCCAAGGGGACTAAAACTGACGTGACAAATCTATAAACTGCTAAATCTGAGAAATGTGTAAAGATTTGTTACTTTAGTCAGTATATCATTAAAGGAGTTGGGGACTAAGGATTTTAGATTTTATTGAATCACCCCGGAAAATCCGGGCCTTTGTTCTCCCGGGTAGGTTAGGGGTTTAAACCGTGACTTCAGCAAATACTCCAATATTTCTAAATTTCTGATAGCGCATGGCCTGACGCTGACTAGAGGTTAGGGCTAAAAGTTCTTCTAAACATTGAAGTAAGGCTTTTTTCAGCAGTTCTGCGGCTTTCAAGGGGTTACTGTGGGCTCCCCCCTCGGGTTCGGCTACGACTTGATCAATAATCCCTAATTGTTTGAGATCTTTGGAGGTGATTTTCAAGGCTTGGGCAGCTTGGGGGGCTTGACCTGAATCTTTCCACAAAATGGCGGCGCAGGCTTCGGGGGTGGCTACGGTATAAACCGAATGTTCTAACATTAGCAGTTTTTCACCCACACCAATACCTAATGCTCCACCGGAACCGCCCTCTCCAATCACAGTACAGATAATCGGAACCTCTAAATCAAACATTTCTCGCAGGTTATAGGCGATCGCTTCTCCTTGGCCTAATTTTTCGGCGTCCACTCCCGCCCAGGCCCCCGGAG
Source organism: Candidatus Obscuribacterales bacterium (assembly GCA_036703685.1). GTDB lineage: Bacteria > Cyanobacteriota > Cyanobacteriia > Cyanobacteriales > Microcoleaceae > Planktothrix. Next base: position 1,847 of record DATNRE010000362.1, on the reverse strand, counting down.
TATCAATAAAGGTCAAAATCGGCATCCCAAAACGGTTAGCGTGTTCCATCAGGCGCATGGCTTTCCGATAGCCCCCAGGGGCGGCCATGCCAAAATTTCGCGCCACATTATCTTTGGTATCCCGTCCTTTCTGATGACCGAGGATAACTACGGGTTGTCCCCCCAAACGGGCCACACCGCCCACTAATGCCGGATCGTCATAGCCTCGGCGATCGCCATGGAGTTCCATCCATTCATCGGTCATCGCTTGCACATAATCTAGGGTACTCGGCCGACGGGGGTGGCGAGCCAGTTGTAGGCGTTGTAAGGGGGATAAACCACTAAAAATTTCTTGTCGCAGTTGGCTGGCGCGGGCTTCGAGTTGTAGGATTTCATCGGAGACATCCACACCATTTTCATTCGCTAACTGACGAATTTGGTCAATTCGGCTTTCTAGCTCAACTAGAGGCTTTTCAAAGTCCAGGAGAATCGGTTTTCGATTAGAATTAGCCACACTCAAAATTACTGTTACACAGGGTAAATATTATTTTTATTATTTTATCGGAAAATGAGGGATGTTTGACCCCGGAGACTCAAAAACACCTAAGTTACCGATGTCAAGAAGATTACCGAGCCGATGATGCGGAATTTAGTCAACGGCGGCGAGGGTTGTCTAACCAATTCTGATATAAACGCGCTTTTTGTCCCAACTTATCTAAAATTGATTTATATTCTTTTTCTTCAAGATCAGGATTAGGAAAATTAATAATATTGACATGAGAATCATGATCATTATCTACCTCCAGCCCCAATGCTCTAACATCACCAACACATAATTCAATAATTCCAAAACATTTATCAATATATTGATAGCATAGGTTGGGGATCAAATCACAAGATACTCCCCTTTCATATTGTTGAATTTGTTGTCTAAAGCGTAACTCAAAAGCGACTGGCTGAATTACTCCGTTTTCAGGATCAATCCATCTTTTCTTAGAAATAGCCCGATACAATAAAATGTCGTTAGATAACTCATTCACAAGAGCTTAATCACCTAATTAATTAACTTACAAATCATTAACATATCGGTCAGTCGATAGCCACAGAAGCAGTTGATAAACTTGATCAAAAGAGGGATTTTCAATCAATTCGCTGTCTTCGCCTTGACGATAATAAACGGAACTTTGAAATTGAGAACTAACAGGAATTTTTACCCAGACTTTTTTATTAAACTCCTGATTATCCCAAATTAAATGAACTCCCCCTCGACTTTCCAGATCAGAAAAACAATAGGGAAAAGATTCCCATAAAAGATCATACAGTTGAAATAGTAACTTAAATGACTCTGAAAAAGCATAATCTGACGGAATTAAGACTTCATCTTCATCTTCTTCATCCAAATCAGGATCAATAACTTTTAGCTCGGCAAGATATTGAATAGATTTGTTGAAATTTGATGATTGACAACTATTAATTATCTGAGTTTTCTGCTCAACAATAAATCGAGAAACCCTAGACAAAACTCTATACTTTGGAATTAATCGCCCTTCAGAATTAGCATCAAAATCGTTTATGGAATTAGGATTGTTAAAGGTGGTTTTTGGGAATCCATAAGTTGTCGTCATAGTAATTATTTATCCTCATTTAATAAACAATCATTAACTAATGAAATATAATAATTAACATCTTCCGACCAAAGAGATACCCTTTCTTTAATCGCTTTTAACTTATCTTCTGAGTTATGATCTAGGATAAAGTCTCGATAAATATTGCCAGCAAATAGAATCCCTAGATTTTTTTCGGTTTCTTTTTGATCATCATAAATTAAAACGGGTTCGATAGAAACATTGATCTGATAATCTTCAAAG
>DATNRE010000361.1:0-2046 GCA_036703685.1 Candidatus Obscuribacterales bacterium | reverse complement strand
TAAAGCAATCAAAGCAGGGGGATTAAGTGTCGGAACAATTGTTAGGGGTTATAATCCCACCGCCATAGAACCCCAACCTCAAGGGAGAAGATTTAAACCCATTGATCAAACAATCACCCGCAAAAAAGAGGAAATCACTATCACAATTCAAATTGGTTATACAGGTAAAATTTAAGTTATTATGCGGCGGTGTTCCAATCCGTCGCACTGTTATTATTCCAATCTGCAATATCTCCAGAGTTCCAAACAAAAGGAAGGCTTGAAACCGGATCTAAAGTCACACACCGCCCGGGGCCGTTAGCCGCAAATATCGTAATATTATCAATTGTTGCAGTTGAGTTTTTTCGCCACGTCGCCAATTTCCAGTTAGTTGAATCAATTCCAACTGCAAAAACCAGCCCATCTTCGTCAGTGGAATCTAATAATAAACTGGACATTGCGGCAATATTCGGAAACCATAAAAACCCGGCTTTGTAATTAGGCATCTTACTTATAAATAGATTTTTGTTCTATCAATTAATTGTAAACTTAATCGATCCTCTTGAGATGATTTTAAACGTCTGAGTAAATTCTTTAATTGATAGGTGTAAATAAACTCATCATCAACGGTTTTTTCAATCGGAATGAAGTTACTTTCAAGATCTATCGGTAGGGATACTGGGGTGCTACCCGTGGGACTAACTGCAATAGTGGAGACTAAAACCTCTGATTCCGTCACCACCAAATTATTGACACCGGATGCGGGGGTTAAGTTTACAACCAAGGGAGAGGAAGAAACCACCGGAGATCCCACTTCAGTCCCTCCACCCGTTGCCAAATAGGAGAAGGTTGAACCCGTAAACCCTACAGCCGGAGTAAAGACCAAGCTACTCAATGAACCAACGGGAATCTCTTGACCCAAAAACAAGCCACCACCCTCAAGATATAGCATACCTTCAGATTCCGATGGTAGGCTTGTGATAGTGAAATAAGACACTTCTCTGTTAAACGTTATCGGACTCGAATTAGAAGTTTCTCCAAGCCATAACAACTCAAGCAAAAGTGAGTTTTCTTTCTGGGAAAATTCCATAGTAATGCCGTGAGCTAAATGGCAGAAAGTATCCTCACACTCCCTGACATCAACCCGGAAAACAGGCTTGAAAGCTCCAGATATCCAGTCTTGAGTAAATGGCAAACTCAACTCATGAACAAGCGATTGTCCTTGCCTTAAATAATAGATAATCTTGCCAATTGCATCGACAATTTCATCCGTTGCAACTTCTCCCAAGTCTACAATTTCCCGGCTAGGAAGAAAATTAGAGCATCTTGCGTCCTCCCATTTTCTTCTAAAAACTATGGGTTTACTGATCCATTTTTCCGTTGCATTCTTATTAACTTCGTTGGCTTTCCCTCTGGGTAGGTATTCGGTGGCGGGGGGATTAGCTAAACCTTCACGACTTGAATCATCGATTGTACGTTTTTCAATCAATGCCAATCGCTCCGTGGGTGTCACCATGCTTTCCCCTAATGTTACAGTCAAATACTCAACAGCCGGGGTTACTTCGGAACCTACTAAAATAAACTTTCTAATAAAAATCTCTTGATCATGAGTGGGTGGCAATAGCCCCTGGTCAAGCATTTTTTGTCTTAAATATTCTTCCCGTTTAACCACAGCATTCGGGTTTTGACGGTTCAGACAATCCCGTTCAATTAAAATATGATTCTGATGACCGTTCCCCCATTCATACCACTGTTCCAAGGATGACGAAGTAATCTTATAAGCATTAAAAGGATCTTCCCCAAAACCCCCATTTCCTGGTAGTGCGTCATGATAATCAAACAATACTTTAGAAATGGGTTCTGTTGTTGTAGATTCAATTTTCCAGAGTTTCTGCTTCTTGTAAAAATATCTAAAGGTTTGGGTTTTGTCTTTAATTAGAGTTGTGTCATATCGGGCATAATCCGCAAACTCAGAAACTAAAGTTGTGCTAAAGTCTGACTCTAACAACCCAAAATCATCCGGGTCTACAATATAATCTAAATGTTCATCATAGAAGGCTCCAAATA
>DATNRE010000360.1:0-10236 GCA_036703685.1 Candidatus Obscuribacterales bacterium | reverse complement strand
AGGGGAGATTCTAAGGATTTCGCCATGGTAATAAATTGACGATCTACTTTGAATCCTTGTTTTTTCAGGAGTTGATTTTGTTGGCTTTGGTTTTCTAAAGTGTAGGTTCGGAGTTGTACCGATTGTTGTTTTTGTTGTCCGATTTCCCGCAGGCGAGTTTCACACCAACGCAACATTTCTTTTCCTAAATTACTTGATCGGATACTCGGATGAATATATAAACCAAAATATCCATCAATTACTATTTTAGAGGCTAGGGGTTCAATGCCAATTAACCCTAAAAGTTGATCCTCTGTATCTGTCCATAGACGGATATCTTTTTGCGGATTAACATTAGGAGAAGATAGACCTAATTTTAAGTCGGCTAAACTTTCATCTTCGCTCAGATGATCGACGGTTTGACAGGCTTTAAATAAATGGGCGATCGCCGACCAATCTTTTTGACCTTCGTAGGATTTAATTATTAAGGTATTCATAACAAAATATTCCGAATATTCGGATGGTTTTGACTTAATCTTGAACTGAAAAATTTGTAGGAAAAACTGGCGGTTGCGGTAGGAACACAACCCTTGATTTTTCTCCGTTAATCTTAATAACGGAAAGTTTTAAACTAAACCCAAGCATCGCCGGAAACATCTCAAGATTGAGGCTTCCCGACTTCAATTGATATAGTTCTAGGGTTAAAAATTAATGCTGATTATAAAACTCTGCCCTGTGTGGGTAACACAGTAATAGTCAGGTTTTATCGAGTTAGACACTCATAAAAATGGGTTAATAAATTAATTAAATTTTGTTCTCTTAACTGGACTTTATACACAGGTTAAATGGGTATTGCCAGTTCGACCACTGGCCCTTGGAAAGTCACCAAACCCGATATAAAAGTCTTGATAATCTGACTAAAAAGGTGTTATGTCGCTAGGTAAAGAAGAATTTCACCCCCAATGAGGTTTGATTTTTGAGCCCCTCTCAGACCCAACAAGCGCGGGCTGGACGATTCCATTTGAGAGCGCGGGACGGATTACGGATGTTTGTACTTCAAAGATAGCCGATCACCCCAATCAGTTGTCAAGGGTTCTAAGGTTAAGATTTGGTTATGCTCTTGTAGTGAGGCGTTCACGCCTCAAACCCATGCCTCAAAGCCCTGAAGTGAAGGGCTTACTACCTCTTGTAGTGAGGCGTTCACGCCTCAAACCCATGCCTCAAAGCCCTATTTCAAAGCCCTGAAGGGCTTACTACGTTGGGATTAATTCTTAATGCGATAATTTGGGTGGTTTGTAAACTCATAAAGTTATTATCACTGATGAGAATGAGCGATCGCCCGCCTTCGGGTAAGGGAGAACCCCAGGTTAATCCTTCTATATTATCAATCAAAATATTTAAACGGTTTAAATTGAGTAATAATGTTTTTTCTGCGGGTATAATTGCTGATTTTGCTGGCTTTATACTCTCCAATTCTTGAATGTTATCGGCTGGCTCTAAGTTAACTAAAAATAATTTAATAGTATATCCTAAACCCAAGGAAAAAGATCGTTCTAAACTAATTAAATGCTGATCATCAATTGCCAATAAATCAACTAAACCCTGTCTATTATACTGTTCTGCAATAAAAGAAGAATTGGCTAAGGGATCGGTAAGATATAAATACTCTCGATCCGGTTGATTTGTTTGTAAATTATAGCGCAAAATTCGAGAGGGTGTTCCCCGATCTAAACTCGCCTTATCTCCATCTTGAATTAAGGCGTTTTCTGTGGCTGTAAATAAATAGTTTTTATCCGGTGTTAGGGTTAAACTTTCTAAGGATAAATTAGAACGGAGTCCTTGATTTTCATTCCCATTTTTATCAAACTTTTCTGGAATTGGTAAAGAACGTAATAGTTTACCCTCCAAAGAAAACTCTCGAATAAAAGCTGGAATATTTTGATAAAAATTTCCTTCCGAAGCAATAAAAATACTATTTCCAGAAAATGCAATTCCTTCAGGGTCAAGACTATCTTTAAGAAAAGGTTCTCCCGTTTCTGTTAATAACGGAGTTACACCAATTACACTTATCCCTGTTTCCGCCAGGGAACCGGAACTTAAATCAATCTTTAGGGTATAAAATCGGGCTTTATTTATATTACTGGGGTCATCGGATATGGCATAATAAACCTGTTGTTTGGGGTTATAGGTTATTCCTGATAAACCACCGACTTCTGTATTATTATAGATCAATCCCGTGGATAAATTCCCTTGTCCCATAAAATCAATTATTGTGGAAATCGCCACACTAGAGGTACTAAAAATCAAGAAGAAAGTTAGGGTTAAAATTATGAATAAAACAGATAATAAAATTCGCATAAAATTCACCTATGCTTTTATTTTTGCGAGATCATCTAAGGGATAGGAAATTAAGATCGAAGCCCAATTAAAATATTAGCTATAAAAGGTAAAGATCGATTACTTTGTAAGTCTAAAGCATTAGGAACATTTTTTTGAGGTAAATCTCGACGGAAAAATAACGGTAAACTCATCAATCCTAGAATAATAACAATGGCTGTCATCATCCAAATTAATAAACGCTTAGGTTTATAATTTCCCTGTTCAATTTGCCAAAATACTTGATTATAACTCCAAGCTGCAATTACAATAATAATCATTCCGGTAATTACCAGAATAATTCCAATATTATTAGAGTTAAAAACAGGATGAATTGCAGTATTTTGTTGAGTTAAGGAAATCTGTAATTGATTTAAAAACAAACTAAAGCGAGCGATCGCAAACCCCAAAGCAATTAATGAAATAGAGGTTCTTAACCAGGCTAAAAATGTCCGCTCATTAGCTTGATGTTCTCGCTGACGATCAATTTTTTGTTCTTGAGTCATAGATCTAACTTGGTTTTAAAACCCTATAATTTTCATGATTAATCTATATTATATCGAATCATTGAGAAACTCTGTTAACCATTTTTTAACATGAAATGTAGCGCGACAATCATCTTCATTATATTGAACAATAGCATCTAATAATTTGCGATCGCCTGTTTTTAACCATTGTTCATACCAACAAACAGATTGAGCCCCATTTGCTTTCGGATCACGCCATTCAAATCCTAACCATTTTGCCACGGGTTTCAGGGCGTAACTTTCCACGGGAAGGGTGACGGTTTCTGTCATTTTAGCATGAAGATCAATAAATCTTTTTAACACAGGTTTCCACCAATAATCAGGGGTATTATAAACCATTGCTAATCGTTTAATTGTCTTAGGTTCATAATCACAAAAATGGAAAATAGGAGCAATTGGATACATCCAAACTAATTCTAAAAACTGTTTCCAAATCAATTCCTCTTGGTGCTGATTTTCTGCCAAAAAGGGATAAAATTTTTGTTGATTTGAACGGTAATCTACAACCAGCATTCCATGAAGATAATCCAAATTTAATTCCGGTTGAGCTTCAATATCAAAATAAATCTCAACGGGAAATTTTTTTAATTTTGTTTGAGAGTTATCATTAAAAATATCAATCCATTCGCTAGAGTTAAAATTTTGTTCAAAACTGATAAATTCTTCCCGACGTTTAATCGCTTTATTCTCTGAATTTGATTCTGCTTGTTTAATAATTTGTAAAGCAATTCCCTCGGCAAATTCGGGATAAACTTCTAATTGTTCCGGGGTTGCTTTAGCCAAGGTTTCAACCGTAGTTAAATTAAGTTCTTGTAACCGTACATAACGGGTTGGAGTCACCCCCGGAATTAAAGAAATATGATTTTGCGATCGCGCCACCTCCAAACAATAACTATGCCATTGACACAAATTACATTTTTGTCTCGCAATAAAGACCTCCGGTTCCTGACCCGATAAAACCATGTTTAAATAATTATTTAAAACCTTTTGCATCTGGGGCAAACGTTGCTCTAAATTAACCGCATAGGGTGCTTTTCCGCGTAAAATTAACCAACCTGTTTCCGGCTGTATTCCTTGAATATCTGTTAATAAATAAGCATGAAACGCCGATATCACTTGATAATCGAGTTTAGGACGTTTACCCAACTTAATATCCTGGGAAACATAAATCCAATCTCCAAATTTAGAAGTTCCGGGCTGTTTAACCAATAACTCAGGAGAACTCAATAATCGGATCTGAATCATCTCATCCGATTCTATGGATGACCCATCTAAACTAAAATCAGAAGTATTAATCACCTCTGACTTAAGTAAAACTCCCTGATAAATTCGCTCCACTCCTTGCTGCATTAATTCTATCGTTTGTTTTGCCCCTAATTCCCAATTTCTAAAAAAAGAATTTAGTTTAGAATAGGGATAATTTGATAAAATACTTTGCTGATAGGCAAAACTATCCTGAATTAGTTTCAGTAAAAAATCACTCGGAGGATCTTGTAGAGAAATATCGCCATAACGGTCTAAAAATGCCCGCCTCTGACAGCGTTGATAAAGTAACAGTTGTTTATCGGTGATTAACATAATTATTTAAGTGTCAATGATTAATTGTACATCAGATATCCCCTTCAGATTAAACTTAGTAGAGACGTTCCATGGAACCTCTCTACAGCGTCTTCCTTAACGAAAAATAACTAACCTTCAATATTATGACAATTCCTTCCCTAGAAACCCATCGCCAAAATTTTCCCGCCTTAACGAATAAAGCCTATTTTAATTATGGCGGACAAGGGCCATTATCCCAAATATCGATGGATGCTATTGTTGAAGGGTATAAATATATGCAATTCTCTGGCCCGTTTTCGGGAAAAGTCAACCAATGGCAAAACCAAGAAACCCAATTAACTCGCCATTTGCTGGCTAAGGAATTAGGTATCTCACCGGAAACCCTAACTTTTACCGAAAATGTTACCGTAGGCTGCAATATTACCCTGTGGGGAATTGATTGGCAACCCGGAGATCATCTGTTAATTTCCGATTGTGAACACCCCGGAATTTTAGCGATTATTCAAGAAATTCAACGTCGTTTTGATTTAGAAGTTGCGTTTTTTCCCCTGAGAGAAACCTTAAATCAAGGTGATCCCGTAGCGATGATTTCTGAGTATTTAAAACCCCATACTCGTCTATTAGTCATTAGTCATATTTTATGGAATACAGGACAAGTATTGCCCTTGACAGAAATTGTTGATTTTTGCCATAATAATTATAACACAAAAGTATTAGTAGATGCGGCTCAATCCGTGGGAGTTTTACCGCTCAATTTAACAGAAACTGGAGTTGATTTTTATGCCTTTACCGGTCATAAATGGTTCTGTGGGCCAGATGGATTAGGAGGGTTATATGTTAGTGCTGAATCTTTATCAGAATTATCCCCAACCTTTATCGGATGGCGGAGTATTATGGGCGATGAACAGGGAAAACCCATCTCTTGGACACCGGATGGAAAACGCTATGAAGTGGCAACTTCTGCCTATCCATTATATGCGGCTTTACGCCAGGCGATCGCTCTCCATCATCAATCGGGAACAGCAACGGAACGTTATCAACAAATTTGTCAAAATAGTCAATATTTATGGCAAAAACTATCAGAAATTCCCCAAATTCAATGTTTAAAAAATTCTCCTCCAGAAGCGGGTTTAGTTTCCTTTCAACTCACTGATGGAAAATCCCATAAATCCTTAGTTAATACTTTAGAAACCCAAGGTATTTTCCTGAGAACTCTCCTCGATCCCAACTGTGTTAGAGCTTGTGTTCATTACTTTACCCTAACCTCAGAAATTGATCAACTTATAGACGCCATTAACCAGTTTATTGCTATTCCTTAAATTCCTGGGGTGCGTCAGATGTTTCTCACGCACCATCCCACTACAATATCCCCAAAAAAATCTCCGACAAATTAATATAAATATCGTTAAAACCTGGAATTAAAACCAATTCATCTTTAAGAAAAATTCGTTTAGGTGTCTAGGGGCAAGGCGCACCTCGCCCCTAAGATTATTTGGATTTCCAGCTATTTGTACAACTAATTTATACTTTCTATATATTGCTTAATTAAAGGTAAAACAGTATAAAAATTTCCTTGTTGTTCGATCAAACACCGTTTTAATAAAGACTGTAAAGCATTAATTAAATCCGATGAATTAATTCTGCTATTTTCTAACAGTTTAACTAAATTAACCGGATGGTTTTCCTTTGCCAATAAAGATATCACTTGTTTTTCTATTTCCGATAAGCGATCGCACTGTTGCTGTAAACTCTCCTTCACATCTTCAGGTAACAATAGAGTATTATTTAGTAATGCCTCAATGTCACATTTTCCCAAATCCTGCATCAAATTTGCTATACTTTTTAACCAGAAGGGATTGCCTTGATAGTGTTGAATAATTGCATCCGCGTGATCAATTGCTGTTAATCCATTATCTCTCAATATTTCCCGCGCAGCTACAATATCTAAACCCGTCAGTCGTAAAGTCCGAATTAGAGAATTTTCGCTTTTAACCTCAGTTACAATTCTAGGTTGTTCCCAACCCGTTAATACAACACAACTTTGATGATTTAATTCTTTAATTTGTTTAAATAAAGTGCGATAGTCTTCATATTCTGGTTTATATTTTCCCGCTAATTCGCCACTACTAAAAAGATTTTGAATATTATCTAAAATAACTAAACAGCGATACTTTTGTAAATATTTAATTAGAGGTAAAAATTTCTGATGATTGGCAGATAAATCTAACTGTTCGGACTGAGAAATTATCCGAATCAAGTTACTTTGAAATTCCGCTAAAGTCGGTGATGAGTCAAAATCACACCAAATTACAGACTCAAATTCATCTTTAATTTGTTGAACCAGTTGCACCGTTAATGCTGTTTTACCAATACCACTAATACCCGCAATCGAAATTAGACGACATTGTTCTTGTAAAATCCAGGTAGTCAGGGTTTCTAGTTCAGGAGTGCGATCATAAAAAGCACCCAAATCAGGCATTTCACTTAAATCATTATGCAGAGTTTCAGTTGATTTAGACTGAGAAATATCCTCATTTTGCTGATAGGAGTTGGGTATATCGGGCGGATGTCTACTTTCTCCACAAATATTAAAACTACCACTAACTACAACATCTTGTGCAAAATTAAAAAGATTAGCATTTTGTAACCTCTCCATTGCAGATTTAAAATTAGATTTATTAACATCTTCCCCTAACTTCTCTGAAAGGATATGCCATAATTTTGATCCTGTATTTCTCACATTACTCTCCGAACAATCAAAATCCCTAGCAATTTGTTTGTATGTCTCCCGTTCCAGTGTTCCCCGCAATACCGCCTCCTCTAAATCATCAAGATGCCTACCCGTTTTAGCAAATACTATTTTATCAGCCACTTTTAACATTTCTTTAAGGTTCATTACGGCTAGGAGATGGGAGAGTTTTGTGTATTATAGCGTACAGCGGCTGATTTTTTTAGACAATTTTGTATATTTTTGTATAAAACTAGATTATAAGAAGATAAAGGTCGGTAAAAATTGTTGTCAAAATAGGATGTTTTTGAGCTAGACAAAACTTCGATTTTTAAGAAATAATAAAGACAGTATTCAAATATCAAACTAGGAATTACAAATATGAGTTTTGAAGATATCGCCCGTCAAGCTGTTGAAAAAGCTTTTGAACAGGGTACGGAGACTGTTGTAGAAAAAACTACGGGTATTGATGGAAATACAGTCAAAACAGTCAAAGCAGTTGCAGAAACTGGTGCTGCGGTAGGCGCGGCTGCCAGTGCAGCTACGGGGTTGACTGTTGCAGCAACTTCAGGAGCAGGAATTACTTCGGGTTTAGCTGCCGCAGGTAGCGTGGTTGGTGGTGGGATGGCTGTTGGGCCTGCGGTATTAGCAGCAGGCCCAGCTTATCTTGGGGCAAAAATAATGAATGAAACTTTGTTCAAAGACCAACCTGACTTGTCTGATGAAGAGAATGGTGCTCGTGCAGCGGCAAGAACAGCTACAAATATTGGGGCTGCTGCTGGTATAGCTGGTGCTGGTTTGGCAACCGTAGCTGGTGGTGCTTCTGGTGCTGCAATTATGGGTACTCTTGCAGGTATCGGTGGTGTTGTTGGGGGAGGTGCAATTGCTGGTACTGCCATCGTTGCTGCTGCACCTGTTGCGGCTGCTGCGGCTATCGGATACGGAGTATATAAACTTTTTGGAGGTAAATAGAAAAATCGTTAGCTTATTTCTACCTGTTTAAGTCATAACAAAAAAAGTTGAGTTTTCTAGCGTTAACTCAATTTTTTTTACTTATATTCTTATCCATTGCTACAATCATTATATGGGAGTGTGATCGCCTTCTTATAAAAAAAGCGATCGCACTTTCTTGTGATAATTTTAGGGAAAGCGATCGCATTTCCTTTTAATATGGCAGTGTGCGATTACACTTTTTCATTTGAGGTGAAAGCTATGTTTGTTAATTAGAATTAACGGGTACTGTAAAACTTGTAAAAAGTCTCACATCAAACCTACTATCTGTCAAAGAATTTACTAACCGTTCATCCAGAGTTAGCAACGGTGCTTTAACTTGTTCTGAAAGTGCTACATAACAGCCATCATAAGCTGTAATCCCATAGTCTAAACCAATTTGAACAGCGTTACTCATTAAATCTTTTGTTGAAATGACTTTAAATCGTAGTGCTTTTAAGTCACTTAAATCGGCTTTAACCTGTTCAGCCGTGTAGAGGTTGGCGCGTACATACTTCCAGAGAACATTAGCACATTCAATATAAAAAAGATCGGGTACAAAAAACTCAACAGAAGGATCATCAAGATGAGTAAATAGTTGATTAACTTTAGAGGTTAATAGATCAGCAACAAATAACTTAATACAAATATTTGTATCAATTACGCATCTTAAAGGAATGGTCATCTATTCCGATCCTCTTGAATTAAAATAGTGCTATCTGTTAATCCAAAATCCCTGGGGTTCACTCTCGGACGATTACGAATTCTTTGTAGAATTGCTGACATAGGTTGGTTATTTATCATTATTTTGTCAGGCTCAAATAATAAGGATTGCGTCAACAGATGAATAACTGCATCATTAACAGTAAAATTTTTCTCTGAGGCAAGACACTCAATCTGACTATATAGTTCATCAGGCAAGTTTTCAATCTGAAGTTTAGCCATGGCGATTCCAGAATTACTTAATTTATTATATCACCAGTTTCCATCATATCAATATGATAATTGTAGGGAAAGCAATCACATTCTTAAAAAAAGAGCAGTTATCTAAGATTAATTAGCAGCCCAAAGAACGGAAATATCGCTGTATTGCTTGAACATTGAATCAGCACTCACCAGCGTCATATTCTCAATTTGAGCCTGAGCAATCAACATACGATCAAAGGGATCTCGATGATGTAATGGTAACGCAGATGATCGCAGTGCATGAGGTGCTGTGATTTCCAAATATCGCATATCTAACTGCACCATACGACTAGAAATGTAGGTATCTATTGGCTCTGGCAATGGTAATTTTCTGATGGCAACTTTGATCCCAATTTCCCAAACACTAGCAACAGAAAACCATAATTCATTACTTTCATCGGCAATCTGTGCGATCACTTTCTGATTTAATCGCTCAGGTTGGGCAAACCACCACAACCAGCATTGAGTATCCAACAATAATTTCACTGTTCATTTCCTTCAAATGCTGCCAAAATTTCTTGGGGTAACGGTTCATTAAAGTCATCTGGTATGATAAATTTACCTTGATCTTGCCCTAAACTCGCCCGTCGATTGGATGAAGGACGAAACGGAATTAACTTCGCGATCGCCACCCCTTGATTGGAAATAATAATTTCTTCTCCAAGTTCTACACGGGACAATAACTCAGAGAGATTTTTTTTGAAGTCGTTAGGTAAGTTTTCAATCTGAAGTTTAGCCATGGCGAGCCCAGAATTACTTAATTTATTATATCACTAGTTTCCATCATATCAATATGATAATTTTAGGGAAAGCGATCGGCGTCTTAAAAAAAGAGCAATTGGTGTATGCTGTACAATATTTGTGTAGTGATCCTGAAGTAAGACTATGCAAGCAATCCTTTTAAGTCGAGAAGAAGTAGGAAAGCGTGCAAGACAATTGTACGAGAACAGCATCCGTCAACAAGTAGAAGTGGATGAAAACATCGGAAAGATGGTGATCATCGACTTTGAATCAGGAGATTATGAAGTAGATCAAATTGGGTTGAAAGCAGCCCGCAACCTGGGCAAAAAACATCCTAATGCCCGTCTATTCGGTATTCGCATTGGATAC